>PBWC01000022.1 GCA_002729095.1 Methanobacteriota archaeon | reverse complement strand
TCCAACTTATGAGATCGTCAATTGAATCTGGACTTAGGTTGTGCTTCAATCTCATGAAGGTTTACGAATCTGAGTTTTTCGATGATTTCCTATCAAATATTGATTGGAAAGATGATGACCCCTCATGGGGAGATGCACTCAAGGTCGAACGAGGACTCGACCTTGGGGGGATGTCACGATGTATCGACAGAATCGGTTTTGCCCGACCGATAAGGAGCCTTTATCACCATTTCAAAATCGGTGATCTAAATTCATTTACACACTCGAACATAACACGCATCGCAGAAGGCGAAGGAAATTATCTCAAGAATTTGGGCGTAATTAAATACGAAGATGATAAATTTGAATTTAGTTGCAAATTATGGGTTAGATACTTTGAATTCCTGCTGATTTTTATGCAGCACACATTGGACAAACTTGTTCCCAGCATAGAACCAATTCTTATCCCCGGCACATATTCAAGCGAAATATTTCCGAATTACATGAAACTCTCTACTTCAACGAAGTCGAGAGATATTCATTTTTGAAACAAGAATTCGAGAAACAAGAGTTGAGATAATTCAATAACCATGTGAGATTTGCTCTGCTCGGTCCAAATGGCAAACATTGTATCTGGATGGTGCTCGTACCGGGATTTGAACCCGGGTCAAAGGAATGAGAGTCCTTTATGATGGGCCACTACACTATACGAGCAAGGCTGCCCTGCCGTCAAGCCACATCTATTTAGAAATCACCCTATCAAGCAAATGGCCACCGCTAAAAATTTTTATTCACTTAAACCTAAAAGTGAAAGTGAAAAAGGCCTACTGTGTTTCATTAGAGTTTCACTTTTCAATAGCAGAGTCCATCGGCTCTTGATATACCACCGCCACAACATCGACTCCATGGAACAAGAAGAAATGTACCAAAATGAAATAAAATTCAGTGATTTAAGAGAACTGAACCAAGACCTTGAAACTCCTTCGTGGAGATTAAATTGTACCACGAAAATAGCTCACCCCAGTGGCAGAATCCCATCCCTTTCTGTCACTGCCGGGTGGCAACCCATTTTTGCACCGTCAGAAAAGAAGAATTTCAGTTCAACTATTAATGGAATAATTAGAAGAGTTCGGTTGACAAGGGGTGAGGCTTGATGAGTCGAACCAGAAGACTAAGAACTGAAATTTCTGAGTATCTAGATGATGTTGGACAGGCAAATACTACCGCTATCCTAGATCACATAAACAAGAGATTTAGATGGGGAGCCACAATGAATCAATTAGGCAATGTCCTCGCTAGAGATAGTAGATTCACTAAAGTTGGATTTGACGAAGGGACCGATGTTGGCGGATTTAGAATGCGCGTCTGCGTTTGGTCCAAAGCCAGTGCTTGAATCAAAGATATCAAAACCCTCCAGTATTAGCCGTAGGCATGGCGGCCGAAGTTCGAGCATATCTCGAATTGATGCGTTTGAAAAACGTATTTTTGGCCGCTATAACTGTCCCTCTAGGTGCACAATTTGCAATTGGCGATACGTGGGTAAGTGAATATTTTGTGGAAGTATTACTACAAATCTTCGCAGTGATTTTCTTCATTGGCGCCGGCAATACAATGAACGATATCAAGGACTGTGAAATCGATAAAACCGCACATCCAAATAGACCGATTCCGTCAAATAAAGTATCCATAGAGAATGCTAAAAGATTCACATGGCTCTTGTGGATTGCAAGTATCACATGTATGGGATATGGCGCATTTAGACTATCACAGGGCGGATTGACATGGCTTCCATTGGTTGTGATATATTTTGCAGCAGTCATCTTGATGCTAAGTTACGATCATGGTCCTAAAACGAAAAACTCTGGATTGATTGGAAACATATCTATTTCTTTGATGGTTGGTGCTGTAATCTTATATGGTTCATCAAGTGTATCAGCTATTGAATCTACATTATCCTGGTGGACTGCTGGGGTAGTCTTTTTCACCAATCTAGCTCGTGAAATAATCAAAGATTGTCAGGACATGGAATCTGATGAAGGGATTCGAAATACTCTGCCCATGAGTTTTGGTCTGCAGAATTCACGTATGCTTGCTTATGTCATAATCATGGCTGCTCTTGTTTGTTTGTATATGCCATATTGGAAAGGACCATTTGAATTTGGGCAACTCTTCTTTCAAACTCCTGCAATATTAATGCTAATAACACTCAACGGACCCATTTACCAAGGAAAAGACGTACTGGTGTCAGGTAGAATTCGAACTGCAATGCTTTTAGGATTAATTGGTTTTATCATCCCAATGTATCTATAATTAGTCCAGTCCCATGAATTCAAACATTGCTTCCCATGCACCTTCAGACACTAAGTAAGCGAGTAGTGACATTTGGGCCCACATGCGATTTTCTGCTTGATCGAAAACTATTGAATGATCGTGGTCCATGACCCAGTCAGTAACTTCGTCCCCGCGGTGTGCTGGCAGACAGTGCATAAACTTCCAATTTTCATCCATATTAGAAACTAATTTTTCATTTACTTGAAAACCATCAAATGATTTTATTTTGTCTTTCATGTGCTCTTCGCCCATTGAAATAAATACATCAGTGTAAACCACATGGGCTCCTGATACAGCTTCTACAGGGTCGTTTGTAACAACCACCTTACTGCGATTCTTTGCAGCCAAAGATTTAGTTCTTTTAACAACCTCTTCACTTGGCTCATATCCTTCGGGTATAGCATAGTGAATGTCAATACCTAGCATAGCACATGCAAGCATAAGGTCATGTAGCACATTGTTTCCATCGCCGACCCAAGCAACTTTCAATTTAGATACATCATCGAAGTGTTCCATAATGGTCATTAAATCAGCGGCTGCTTGACAAGGGTGGTGCTTATCGGAGAGTGCATTTATCACAGGCACATCAGCGTGCTTTGCTAGTTCTTCAACATCAGCGTGAGCATAGCATCTGTAAGTCATAGCTCCAAGAAATCTGGAAAGTACTTGCGAGGTATCACCAACAGTTTCAGACTTTCCTAGTTGAATATCATTTTTTAGCAGAGTTAGTGGATATCCTCCTAACCTATTTATTCCAACTTCGAATGAAACTCTCGTTCTGGTGGAAGGTTTTTCATATATTGATCCGATTGCTAGTGTATCAAGAGGTAAAAAGTTCATGGCTACTTCATCGCCTTCCTTCCATAGGCGCTTAAATTCAATAGCCCATTTCAGAATTTTGGAGAAATCTTCTTCAACATCGTCAATTGCAAGTATGTGCTTTACCATAAACCTTCCAAATAAAGACGGCTTCTAAGGATTTTGAAATGTTGGTTAGTTTCTTTCATGTTCAATGTCTTGAGCAAATCCATCTCTAGCATCACCCATTCCGCCGAATAGAGCTTGGGCAAATGTCAGAATATCGGCCATACCATTTTCTAATTCAGATGATAGAGGAGTTAATCCGGGGGCTTGGGCAAATTCTTGCATCATTCTTAATTGATTTATGGCAAACTCAGTTCGTTGACCGCCGGCCTCATCATAAAGAGCCAGTTCGAGTATCTCTAAGCGTTCAGACCACTCTAAAATTTTAGCGAGTTCATCCTCGTCCAATAAATCTGATTTGGATAGAAAGTTTTTCGTTGGGAGGCCAAGTCTGAACTCAACTATGCTCGATAAAAGCATTTGAGAAACGAAGCCTGAAGGGGAACGGGAAAGCATCGGATCAAAAAGATAAATTATTGCAGAATGTTCTCTACCTAGAACTTCTATCAAGTGGTTACTCGCTTCTCTAAATGCGAATAACTCAACTTGTCCTGGAGTATCAACAATCATCAATTCTCCTGAAAGGGAATGCAATTGATCTGCAACATCTCCAGCTTGGGCAGCAAGTAAATCAGCAGCTAAGATTTGTGCACCATTTGGACCTAAATCATACTCAGACATTACTTCTGTTAAAGATATTAAGTCGCGCACATCAAATTCAGCGTCATAGTGTACTCTTTCAGCCCCTGGGTCTAGATTCACAGCAATTGCATCTGTCTCTAGAAACCTTGACCACCGTTGAAATGCAGTGACGAGTGAAGACTTACCTGCGCCTGCAGTACCTACGACGAATAAAACAGGAGGTGTTCCGCTATCTATACCGACCATGTTCAACCCTCCAGTCAACCCTAAATCAAGTTCACCGTCAAAAATTGTTTTTTAGGGTGTTAAATCGTCATTTTGCATTGAGCCTTTGAGCATAATGGTTATGTGCTATGCATCAATGGCGGTACTGCCGCATTCAATTTATGCGCGGAGGAATTGTAATGACTGAAGAGAAACCACCTATGCCAGAAATGCCACCTATGCCACCAATGCCACCTGTGGACACCCCGCCGGCTCCGCCTGGTATGCCACCGATGGATGCACCACCTGCACCGCCTGGTATGCCACCAATGCCACCTATGGACGCTCCTCCTGCACCGCCTGGTATGCCACCAATGCCACCTATGGATGCACCTCCTGCACCACCCGGTATGCCACCAATGCCTCCAATGGACGCCCCTCCTGCACCGCCTGAAATGCCTCCTATGCCAGAAATGCCGCCAATGGATGCTCCTCCTGAAATGCCACCAATGCCTCCTATGGACGCAGCACCGGCTCCTCCTGAAATGCCACCAATGCCTCCAATGGATGCACCACCGGCTCCTCCTGAGATGCCACCAATGCCTCCTATGGACGCACCACCTGCACCTCCTGAGATGCCGCCAATGGATGCACCACCTGCACCTCCTGAAATGCCGCCAATGGANGCNCCACCNGCNCCTCCTGANATGCCGCCAATGGACGCACCACCGGCTCCACCTGAGATGCCNCCAATGCCTCCTATGGACGCACCACCGGCTCCACCTGAGATGCCACCAATGGATGCTCCACCGGCACCACCTGAAATGCCGCCAATGGACGCTGAACCAGCGGATGATTCGCTACTTTCAGCTCCGTCCGCTGACGCACTTCTTGCACCACCAATGCCTCCAATGGATGCTCCACCGGCCCCTCCTGAGATGCCTCCAATGGATGCTCCACCGTCACCACCTGAGATGCCGCCAATGGATGCTGCACCAGCGGATGACCCGCTTCTTTCAACTCCGTCCGCCGACGCTCTTCTTGCACCGCCAATGCCCCCTGTAACAGTTGAGGGTGACTCTGAAGATACACTTGATTTGACTCCTGATGACCACATTGGTGAGCAAGCAGGCGCCACTATCCGTTCTAGTGCTGAAGTTGATGAGGTTCCTGGAGACAAACTAGAGGGAACCCTACATGAAGTTGAAAAAGCGACTCTGACCAGCGAAGGTGAGATAGTAAAGCAGTCCGTTAAAGGTACATTGACTATTAAAAATCCTTCAAGTGAAGATAGAATATACGATATTGATGTAATTCTTGATAATGCTAATTCGACCGATATTGGAGGAGATCACGTTTCTGTAGATGAACTTGAAGCGGGTAAAAATTACAGTATGAAATATAAGGTAGACGGAATGCGTATGTTGGTTCTGAGAGAACGCCTAGATACAAATCCTGCTCGTTCGCAAGAACGCTCTCTTTCTGTTTCGAACGGACCTCATGGAGGACCATTAGCGCTTGAATTAGAAGTTGAGAATGTCTCCAATGTCACAATTGATAATGTAGAAGTTACTAGACCAATTCCTAATCAAATTACTTTTGAAAACTCAGGAATGGCAGTTATTGAAGATAATAACTTGACATGGTCTGTGGGAAGTTTGGCAGCCGGAGAAAAGCAAGTGTTGTCTATTGAAGGTAGTATAGTGGTTTCTGGTACCAAGACGATTAATGCTGGCTCTGCATCAGCGAGTTACACAGCTGATTCTACACTTTCAAGTCTTAACTTCAAAGAGCTAGATGCTTTCTGCAGAGGTTTCACGTACATGAGAGTCAGAGAAGATGAAAGACCGGATAACTGGCTTTGTAAGACTGTTTTCGAAAATCGTTCCTCTTTCGCTGTAGACCTTGTAAAACTTCAAGTCACTATGAAAGGAAGTAATGAATTGCTTTTCGATATTTCCGATGTTGATGATGATGTACTGCCCAACGGAAAGTGGGAATCTGATGAGAGAGTAGTTGAGGCTACCTCTGAACCAGATTTCACGTATGATTTATCATATACCATCCTACCTAGGGCAGTTCGATCTACGGAAGGTTCAATTTCACTTGAAGAGAGTTCATTTGATGTATTGGAAGCAGATGTTGAAAAATCGTACTCCACTACCGGACTGCGCTCATACCGAAGTCAGAAAGTTGGTGCATCTCTTAAATTAACCAACTCTGGTTCATCAACAATCAATTTAATGAGGATTACCGATGACATCCCAGGATTATTTGATGCTCCAGATTTGGAAACTATGAAGATTAGTATAGCAGGAAATGAACTTGAACCTGAACAATACAAAGCAGAAGTAAGTTCTGGAATCACACTTGAGAAAGAACACAGATCCCCAGATGGTGATGGACATACCTTGACTTTAACAATTGGTACTAGAGGCCCTCTAGGTCTAAATCCAGGCGATGAAATTTTGATTTCCTATGACTTAATTGCTCCGGATCCTTCGCCAGAAAATAAACTGGTAGTTGCCCCGTTGAGAACGGAATTCAGTGCTGAACGATTTGGCCCAGTTTGTTCTAGAGATTGTATTGAAGCTCCTTCCTTGAAGGTAATTCACCACAGAAGAGATTTCTCTGCAGGAAAGCAAGCTATTCCTCTAGGCGGAAAGGGAAGATATGAGGTGTTGATTTTGTTTGAAAACAATGGAGATACTGCTTTGCAGGACGTATTTATCAACGATGTAATACCTTCTAACTTTGAAATCAAGGATTGGCATGTTAAGAGCGCTGATGGAAAGCGTGACGACTGTGAAATGAATACGGAAGACGGCGACGATGGAACTCACATTAGTTGGATGATTCCTATAGTCGGTAAAAATGAAAGATTAGAAGTTTCATTTGAGATCAAAGGCTCAGGTGAAGTTGATGCTGAAGCATTGAACAGGTTCCATGGAGTACACTTTGGTGATGAAGTAGAAACTGAAGATGTTCCTAGTTTAGACGAAGAAGTCAAAGAAGAAACCGATGAATCAACAGATGATGCTGAAGAACCTGAAGAAGAATCTCCTAAGGTTACATGGAGAGAAGATGTACTTCTTAGAGTAATGGAAGCTCATGGAATTGAGGATCGAGATGCGTTCATTGCACATGCAGCTAAATTTGACCATGATGATAATGGATACTTGAAGAAAGCAGAACTTGAAGATGCTGCCAAAGCATGGAATGAAGCGAATGCTGTTGAGGAAAGTTCCGAAGAGAGTTCTGAAAATTCTGAAGCCGATGAAACCTCATCAGAGGAATCTGCAGAAGAAAATTCTGGAAATGACTCCGATGAAAAAGAATGCCCAATTTGCTCAGTTATGTGTGCTAAGGATGCAAAGACCTGCACAGTTTGTGAATTTATCTTCGTTTGAGTTCAAACATTCGGAAGGACCCACTGTGGCCAATATTCGCTATCCGATGAACTGCTAACAATGATGAGAATTGGTCTATTTAATTCAGATAGAAACTGCTCCAGAGAATTCGGTGTTGATGGAGGAATAACGCCATCGCGAAGATCCACTGCCAACCATGCATCAGGATATTGTTCCATCCATGCATCTAATTCTGCGACAATACCTTGAGGCGGAACTCCCTGTCTAACACTCGCGATGTAATCCCATCCTTTAGGACAACGTCTTGGCTCATCAGTCCAAATGAAAACACGAGGCTGAGACTTAAGCATTGCAATTTGTTCAAGCGCTTCCAGTTCGGTGACGCATACAGGTTGATAGGGCATTGGCATAGGTAATGGATGCCTCCATTTTTCGTCGACCTCTAGTGGTTGCTTGCGTCGCATGACATGCCGTAGTTACTTTAGCGTTTCAAAGTCACCCCTTACCGTTTATTCTAGCAAATTAGGGTTTTTTTGAACCGAACATTCATGCCCTAGTTTCTATGCCATTGTACCATGTCAACCGGGAATAACCCCCCGCCACCGCAGCCACCGGGCGGTTCGATGATGATGATGCTCATGATTATGGTCTTGATGACACTGTTAATTATGAATCCGGGAATTAGAAACACACTTGGTGGCATTGCTGATCCGGTATTATCCCCTGTCTTACCAGAAGAAACATATTTTATCATCACAGTTCTAATGTTAGGTTCATTCTCAATGCTGATGAATACTATTCTACGTAGTTTCTTCCTTGACCCAGTTGCTCAAGCACATATTGGTCATAGACAAGGACAAGTAAGGAGAATGATGAACGATGCTAGAATGTCCAGGGACCCAATTCTTCAAGAAAAAGCAACCGTTCTCCAACAACAAATGATGCCGGAGCAATTGAAAATTCAAATGGGAGCAATGAAGCCTATGATGTTTACAATGGTGATAATTATTGGATTATTCTCTTGGCTTACAACCACAGTTGAGACATTTAGAGTGGATTATGTTTCATTGCCATGGGCATCAGAGTGGAATTTACTNTCTGACAAATTCATGTTTTTCCCCGCNTGGATTTGTGCTTACATATGCATGAGTGCTCCTCTTGGGAGAGTTGTGGACAGGCATATTAAATTGATTCGATACAGAAATCATCCGTTGGTTACGGCGGGTGACAAGTTGAAAGAACCCCTATTACACTTGGTTGCTGGAAAGGCAAAAACTGTTGATGAGAATGCAAAAAGAAGAAGGCAAAAAAGCAGAGCCAATTCTAATCGCAAAAAAGGAAATAAAACTAAAAAAGATAATTTAAAATCTTCCAATGAATCAAAAGAAAATGCCCCTACATACGCTAGTGCTGAAGGACTTGAATGTCCTACTTGCGGTAGCGATATAATTACCAAGAGTGGCCCTAGAAAAAAGATCTGTACTGTATGTCGCCACCAATGGGTGTGATTATGCCAAGAATCACTATTTCCGGTCACCCAGGAAGCGGAACTAGTACACTAGTTTCAAAATTAAGTGAAAAATACCAATGGACCACAATTAATGGAGGACAGGTGTTCAGAGACGAAGCATCAAGAAGGGGGCTATCTCTTTCTGATTTCGGCAAATTATGTAGTAAAGATGAGGCTGTTGACCGAGAATTAGATAATACGCTTAAGACTATTATTCAAGAAAATGTAATTGATATTGTTGAATCCCGACTTGCAGGATGGTGGGCTTACAGGTTGGACTCCAAATGTATTAGATTATGGTTACANGTGAGTGATGAAGAAAGGGCTAACCGAGTTTCTAGCCGAGAGAATATAACTTTTGATTTGGCATTTAAGGAAAATTATGAAAGAACAAATAGGGATTCCAAAAGATACATGAAAATGTATGGAATTGACCCTGAACAACCTGAACCATACACACATGTAGTCGATGCAACTGAGATTGGTACAGACGAAGTATTTTCGAGAGTTGTTGAAATTTTGGAGGCCTCAAATTGAAAAGAATTACTCTTTATGAAAATGCAGAAACCAATAATGCAATTGGCGGGCATCCAGATTCAAGAACTGTGGAACAAAGACTTGAGTCGGGTTTTATTTTATTAGACAAACCTGCTGGACCAACATCTCATCAAGTTGCAGCCTGGGTAAGGGATTTATTTGGACTAGAAAGATTAGGTCATGGCGGAACTCTAGATCCATTTGCAACCGGAGTTCTGCCTTTATTAGCAGGTAAATCGATGAAAGTAACCAAAAAAGTTCTGACTCATAATAAAACATACATAGCAGTTTTTAGATGCTCTAAAGAGCCTGAAAGTGAGGCTTTANCTCTTGGAATGGAACGTTTAACAGGAAGAGTTTACAATGTTCCTCCTGAGATTTCAGCTGTTAAGGTTCAAGTTAGGACGAGGAAAATATATAATTTCGAGATGATTGAAAGGCAGGGGAAAGATTTCGTAGCACGTATTGACTGTGAATCAGGCACCTACATTCGTACTATGGCAAGAGATTTAGGATTATTATTAGGATATAAAATTGAACTTAAAGAGTTAAGAAGGGAGAAATCTGGTGCTTTCGAACTATCGAAATGTGTTACTTTGCAACAAGTTGCTGATGCTTATTGGCTCTGGAAGGAATGCGATAAGCCTGAAGCAATGATGAAAATAATTCATCCTGTAGAAAAATTATTACTTGATTTACCATCTGCATACGTCAAAGATAGTGCTGCTGCGGCTATTGCACATGGAGCACCGCTAATGCGACCTGGAATTGTTGAGATTGATAGCGGTATTATNGCAGGNAAAGAATTAGCCGTTTTCACNCTTAAAGATGAATTAGTTGGAATTGTCAAGCTTAGCGTTGATTCCGATAATTTACTAAATATGGAATCGGGTGAAGTTGCAAGACCAAATATGGTTCTCATCGATCAAAATTTGTATCCACGAAGGTGGACCACACAAGAAAAATGATCAAGCTTCTTCAAATTCCTCGTAAATATATTCCTCTGTTTCTATTCTTATTTTCAATACAGACATGTTCCCACACCCACTTTGTCAACNTNAGTTGAACGACCCCCACAGTCTCAAAGTAACATTCTGTTTTTCGTTNCACCTATNAATGTTAAGGTNGTTTTTCGCGTTATCCGACATNNNATATGNGAANTACAATCTAANTNTCAATTNATTTTTCNAATCTTTGGNGGNGCANNNAATNTGAACANTCCAANNANNAAAANTANAANAANTATAGTNNTNANCCAAACNGTAGAACTNGAAATATCAAAACTNGANGANNTACTNTCAGAATCNNCTTTTTCNTTNATNTCAANNGATATTGNNTNNATNTTATTNGTTTCATNACCCTCNGNAATAANTNCNCCTCTGTCNAGTTCTACNGTAANATTNGCACTANANTATNTCNTCAGGNACTTGCCANTCNCATGTNACNACNNCTANTTCNCCAGGTTGNANAATNGANATTGTTTCNAAATCNATTANNTCNTTNCCNTNTTGACANCNNACCGANACTAAAGATGCCTCAGCATCACCGCTGTTTCTTACATATACCCTTATTGGTAAGAGATCTTTTTGATATATTTCGTCTTGAGAAATTAAAATATCCTCTACCTCTAAATCTGCTAAGGACTGAACCTCAAGATCTAATATTCTTTGAACACACGTATTCTGGTCACAAAGATTTACTTCAACTGGAACTATTAGTCCTGCAGATGGGGCACTGACTGTTATGTACCCAGATTCTAAATCAATTGTAGCCCAACTTCTATTAGTGTAAGCGGTCAACTCTGTTGAATCTATGTCACTGTAAGAAAACGGTACTTGTGAGGGAACTTGTAATTCAACAGGAACTACTGAAGGGAATTCATTCAAAATAGGAGGATCGTCAACAGAACTTACAGATACAACAAAAGTTTCCTGCCACCGATTACCAGATTCATCATATACCGAAACTAAAACAGTAGTTACACCTGATTTCTCATTACCCAATAATATTCTTATGTCTCCTTGGGAGATATCAACAGAAATTAATGACTCATCTTCAACTTCAAACACGACAGACAGATTCTCATTACTGGTCCTATCGTCATAACAATTATTGATGAACGGAATTAAGATTCCACCACCGTCTTCTAAGAAGTTTTGAGGGCCTAACGACTCGCAAACTGGATTTTCGTCCCATTCTAAATCAAATCCTCCTTCGACAGAAATGCTGGATAATTCAAAAGCGGTTGTACTCGAACTACCAAGAGAATCCCAATTAAACCATGCTTGAATCTTGATTTCAATACTATCGTCGGTAGATTCGATGAATTGACCAATTGGCAAATCAAAATTAAAATTACCCAACTGTGCCAAAGACTGGTAAACTATTTCATGCCCATTAACAAAGGCTTTCCATTTAGAATTACTCATTGATAGTCCGTCTAGGTTTCCAAATACTCTACCATTCAAGTTTACAATAAAATTATTTAAATCGAGTTTTATGTTAGTTACGCAAGAATCTGTACTAGTGATTCTTATCATGACAAAACTTGTGTTAATCATATCATGATTGTCAATATTATTGAAGGATGTGAAAATTTGACCGTCTTCAGATGATGAAATTTCCACCACCACGTCATCAGAGTTAGAATCTTGTAACGAGTAATGGATTCTTCCAATGGACTGGCTGGGTGGTGCTTGAATAATTCCACTTGTCCAAGAACCAGTAGTTCCTGAAATACTTGAGGTTAAACCACATTGTGAAAGAGCCATATTATCAAATTGACCGGATGAAAGATTAACATCCATCACGGGCATTGAATGACCGGTAAACGTTGAAGTCGCAGAGGCCCATTCACTTCCATACCACGGATATTTGACTATAACCTCTATTCCTAATGCGTCAACATCGAGTCTAGCATCGTCAGGTGAACCAGTTGAAACATAATCTAGAGTAAATTCAAGGTCCTCAATCATTGACCAGGTCCACTGGGCAAGTGATGTAATATTTTTCGACCAAATTGTCTCATTCATGTAATCGATTGGACTTTGAGTGTTTACGAATGTGACTAAATTTTCATAATTTCCCCCATTATTCATAACAAATTGTACTTGGTCTTTTTGTAGACTATCAGGGATATGAAATGCTACTACCACGGATACTGATACCAATTCATAATTACTAATCGATGAAGTATCGAAATCATCTAATTTAATGACTGGACCAGAGGTATATGTGTATTGAGAATCTGGTTGACCTGTTGAAAGATTAGATTCAGTGTCCGAGTTTTGTGACCAGATTGAAAGTGTTTCCAAATTGTCAGGTCTTGAATGAATAATTGTCATTCGATTATCTGCAACCATCGATTCTGTATATTGTGCATTCGATGTCAAGAAGGTCACACCTGAATCGGTCTGCCAATCTTCAGGATTGGTAAGGTCACCCTGAGGAAATAAATCGAAGTCTGAAACAGAATGTACACTTCTAGCACTAACTGAACTGAATGTTTGAAAAACAAGTACGCATATCATTAATGAAACCAAAATAAATCGTTTTACTGTCTCTCCCATGATATATCTAAGAAACTATATCTTTTCAATACAGAGGTTACATGATTGTATGAGAGTATGAAATTGCAAGCTTAATTGAAAGCGCATTATTGAAATACCATACACATGAGGCTTGAATACCCTGATGGCTGTGATGGTGTAGGGGTTAGCACGACAGATTGTGGTTCTGTCAGCCCGAGTTCGATTCTCGGTCACGGCCCTCCTCTTCTATTCTAGTTGATTACTGTCTATTGAATGACCCATTCGCTCTGCTTTTGTTTCTAAATAAGAACGGTTGGAATCACCAACACCAACAATTAGTGGTACTCTTTCAACTACATTTATTCCATAACTTTGTAATTGTTCAATTTTATTTGGATTATTGGTAAGCAAACTTACACTTTCAATCTTTAGTGAATCTAGCATCAATGCAGCAATTTTGTAATCTCTACCATCTGCTGGATGGCCAAGCATAAGGTTTGCATCTAATGTGTCTGCTCCCAAGTCTTGTAGCCTATATGCTTGGATTTTTGCGTGTAGACCGATACCGCGACCCTCTTGGCGAAGATATAGTAAGCAGCCCCAACCTCTTTCTTGAATTGCTCTTAATGCTGCTTGTAATTGTGGACCACAATCGCACCTGAGGCTGGTAAATGCATCTCCTGTTAGACATTCAGAGTGGACTCTGATTAACACAGGATCTGGACCACCCATCTCACCTAATGTCAATGCAACATGATCGAAACCTGTGGATTCCTCATGGAAAACTCTGATATTGAAGTCTCCAAATGAGGTAGGTAATTTGGCTTCACTCGGAACAGAGTCACTCTCAACTAATTTTATCTTATCCAAATTATCCATTACCTCACCTCAATGATAAATCTGAATTCGCCTGAATCTTCGTAAAAAATACTCATGTCATGAGGAAGTCTCTCGATTAGCATAGGAATATCGTGTAGTGCTTCTGGGTCATCAGCAATTACTTCCAAAACGTCCCCTCTTTTCAAGTTCTTCAATGCTTTTTTTGTTTCAGCAAGAGGAACTGGACAAAAAAATCCAATCACATTTAATTGGTGAGAGAAAACTCTGTCCGTGGATTGTCCTGACATCTCCCTCAATTAATGTAATTAATACCTGCTTTTCAATGCATCCATTCTCTTCTTGCAATTTGCATACCTATATTTGATGAACATAGACCTCTAGCGATGAATATGGCCAGTACTAAAACATCGACTTCCAAAGTCGAGGATTTAACTTGGCCAGAGGTTTTTGACCTGGGGAAAAAATATTTGAAAATCCCTTTCGCATTACTTTGTGTTGAAATCTTTTATTGGTTTATCACTCAACCGTCAGATACTTTAGTCCCTATTCAGATTAGTGAAGCTTGGATTTGGAATGAATTAACCAACCTGATTTATGGAGAAGGAACTGCAACACTGACCACACACAACGGATGGAATACTCAAGTAAATCTTTACAATGAAAATTTCCCTGGAACCCTGGACGTTGTTGCATTATATGTCTCCGATGAATGTGCAGGAGTTCATGAAATGATTTTCATTTCTACACTAATTTTAATGACTGATGGAGTTCCACAGAAACTTAAACTCCGATCTGTAGCAGTGATGTGCAGTATTGTATATGTACTAAACATAATTAGATTAGTTGCATTTTATCCAATTGCAGCATCTGACTGCCACCTTGATCCAAATAACCCTCTGTGTCTAAATGGCATGTGGAACTATCACGAAATGGTGTACAAATGGGGATTTCTTCTAGTTCTAATAGCAATGTGGCTAATATGGTTCAAATTTGTCGGTGGCTCATCAAAATTAATGAAGTCAAAGAAAAATTCTGAAAGCTGGAGAATCAAAATTCGTTCTAATTGGGAATTAGTACACTTCATAATAATTGGTTTCGTTTCAATTATGCTATTGTATAGTGCATTTAGCATAACTACCAATGAAACGGCTATGGATGCAAAAGAAACTCTAGATTTTTGCTCATTTTCTAAACTCTCAACCGGGCAATGTATTGAGGCACAAAACAAATGGGATAATGCAATTGATACTGCATGGTCTTTATCAGCAATCGGAGTACTGATTGCTTCACTAACTATTTTCAAGTACGAAAGAAAAGATCAGTTCGACAAGTGGCCTTCTGATTATCGAGAGGAAGAATAATCAGTTAACTATTGATGTGTTGACTTTTAAACCATTCATTTCATGCTTCTCTAGAGCTTTGATTGCGAGACCAATTTTACTTGAGTGAATTTCAACTTTGGTTGTACTGTCTTCGAAGTAAATGTCTCCAACCGCTAATTCATCACATCTTATTTTGCTCACAAACCAATTCATGATTTCCCTTGAAGAACCAAGTGACTTACCCGAAGCATCAAGTTCTAAAGTAATAAAACCGAAAACATTTGAAGTTTCTTGGAAATCCTCTTGATGATTAATTACCTCATCTTGATTTTCCCCAAGCTCCGGAATTTTTGACTCCACAATATCAAGATTATATGTTGCAATAATTTTCGAAAGCTGTGCAGAATCATCTTTTGAAACTAGACTCCATGCCTCTCCGCTTCTTCCAATTCTACCAGTCCTTCCAACCCGATGAATAAATGAATCAATATCATTTGGAATATCATAATTTATAACTAATGTTATGCCATCAACATCGATACCACGTGCTGCTACATCGGTAGCAATAATTGTTCTAATTTCACCACTTTTGTATCGTTCTAAGAGGCGTTCTCTTTGGTTTTGGCTCAAGTCACCATGAAGCCCTTCAACCATGAATTCTTTCTTCTTCAACCTCTGGGTGGCTAAATCCACCATTCTTTTAGTATTACAGAATATTATCGTTTGATCATCCTCTGACATTCTAAGCAGTAGTCTAGATAAAGCCCATAATTTATTAGCCCTACCAACACTTACACTGTACATATCTATAGGTGGAATATCTAGTTCCTCTGAACTAGTGAGAATAAATTCAGGCTCTTTCATAAATTCGTTAGCAGCATCAATTATTTCTTGAGGGAAGGTTGCGGAAAATAATAATGTTTGGTCACGATTTGACATCCTTTCAATAATCCACGTGATGTCCGGAAAGAAACCCATGTCAAGCATTCTATCAGCTTCGTCAAGACAGAAAATAGTAGGGGAGTCCATTTTGATAAATTCTCTTTTGGTCATGTCCATCACTCTACCTGGAGTCCCAACAATAATATCCACGCCATCTTGTAATTTGCGGGCCTGCTTTTCTAAATCCGTGCCCCCGTATACAGTCATTATTACCAGACCTGAATCACCCTGAATCAAGTTCAACTCTTCCGAAACCTGACTTGCTAGTTCTCTAGTAGGGGCTAAAATCAAGGCTTGGAGATTACCATTTGGTTTACATGATTCAATTATTGGAATCCCAAAAGCCGCTGTTTTTCCAGAACCTGTTCTTGCTTGTCCAATCAAGTCTAGGCCTTTTCTAGCAAGAGGTATGGTATCTTTTTGGACTTGAGTCGCAAATTCCCACCCAAGTGAATCTAGACCTTGATGTAAGTTATCAGGTAAATTCCATGATTTGAATCTTGTATTTGTGAACATTTTTTCACCTCCGTCCCAAACTCTAGGGGGTCGCCGAGACGGGGGCAACCCTACACAATGTAATCAAAAATTATCTTTTTCAGCGATTTCTTGCTGTAAAATACCCATCCAATATTTACGGGCATTCTCTCTATTTAGAGGTCTTCGCATCTGTCTGACATGTTCCAAAATGTATTGACGGAACTTCAGTGCTTTGTTTCTGTTTACTCCTTTAGGAGTTAGTCCATCCCACAGACGGTCGAATTGTTCAGCTTTATCATTGAAAGGAGCATCACTCATAATTACACCTCTTAGCAACCAGTCCACCCAAGACCCCTTCTTAACAATGCCGACATGAAATATAAAAAATTAAAATTCATCGTTGTAATCGTCTTCGAAAAAATCCTCTTCATAACCCATAATCTCATCTTGACTAACTGAACGGTACATTGGATTGCTTTTCTGTGCAGTTTTCTGTAACTTTTCTTTTTCATTCTTTAGTCGCTCAGTTTCAGAAATTATCTTATTCTTTTGTCGACTCAAATTGTCTATTTGTGGTAATTGTTCTAAGCCAACTTGTATACCGTGAGCCTCGGCAACTTCCCTATCTAGTTTTGGAACAGTCGGAGCTGGTGCCAAGAATTTATTCTTCTGCGATTCTGAACCTTCAAGAGACTCATCAATAGTCATTTCTTTCAATTCATTGCGCAAATTTTCATCTTTCTCATTTTTCAAAAGATCTATTGCTACGCCACGTAACACTTCTTCTGAGTAAAGCCTAGGTAGCATGTCAATACATGCTCTACGGATGTTAATATCTCCAGAAGAGGCTCCTTTTAGAACCAATTCTCTAGCCCTACCATGGTCCTTGTCCAATGCTTGAATAGCCTTGATTGCACTTAGTCTGACTTTATTATCAGAGTCTATGATGGCACGTTCAGCAAAAATTGTAGCCAATCTAGACTCGTTTCTAGCCAAGGAAGGCAATGTCTTTGCAGCGGAACGTCGAACTTCAACATCTTCATCATCAAGTGCCCAAGAAATTAAATCCCAAGTGACAGAACCGCCTTTGGCCAATAATTTCCTTAATAGATTTGCAGCCTTACGTCGATAAATCGGCTTTGGTTCAAGAAATAATGAATCTAAATGATCGCATGCAACTTCTGGCCAAGTTTCGCAGAGAGAATTCAATCCTTTCCAAGCTGCATCCATTCGTTGTTTATTGTATGAACGTAATTCATTTTGTAGTATCACATGGACTCCAGAAGGAAAAACGGGTGCTGAAAGTGACAGACATTTGCTCGCTGCTTGTCTCACCTTGACATTTTCGTCATCTAGCAGAACTGAAAGCCAATCAAATAGTTCATCAGATTTTTGCGTTGCAACTTCGGGAAGCGCTTTTAGTGCAGCCTCTCTTACCTCAGGAATCTCGCTCTCAAGTGACAACAGTAAGGTGCTATGTGCGGATGATGCATTTTTGCCTTTACCTTTTATTCTGGTCAAGGCTATAATTCCATCGACTTGGCCTAATTGCAGGTTTTTACCTTTCCAACTAACATTAATTTTTTCAATTTCGCCTCTGGCTAAAGGAACTATTTCGTCCTTGGGTATTGCCATCCAAGGGCCACTTTCTGTTTCGATTACATGGTTAATTTTTTTACGCCCACCCATGCTAATAGGTTTGCCAGTTCGGGGGTCACGAGCAATATATTCCCGACTGATTCTTATTCCCCCTATGTGCGCGCATAATGATGATTCAAAAGAACCTATTGTATTGTAGATTTGTTCAATTCTAGAATTTATTAACTATGCATACCTAAATTGAAAAGTAATAGCCTTTACTGACAATCATGTCCGATGCAGATTACGATGACATCTGCAGAGTCTTAGCAGTTTGTTTTCGTAGCGGAGAATCACTTTCTGATTTAGATATTGAAAGGATTTTGTCGTTTGACATGGGATGGTTATCTCCTGAAGAAGCCGGTACAGCAGTTGAAGCAATGATTGACAAAGGATGGTTGGTAGGTGACCAAGATTCTCTAACACCGACTCTATCAAATTATTCAGTTACAACGCCACTAGGCTGGTTTCCACGCCCCTCAAGATTGATTACTCCCGTTCAGTATGATTCAGTTAAATTTCAAGATGAGACAATTAGTGCTAATGGTAAAAAGACCGCTTCCGTTGATCTACAGGGCTCTGGTAAAATATCAAAACCAGTCGATGAAGAAAATGAAGTCTTCAAAGACCCTAGGTCTAAAATTGAAAGAAGACTGAAAAGGTTTGTTTCGAAACAATCAAAGCTCGAAATAGAAGAAATTGATAGAAGGATTCAGCGTAAAAAAAATGCCTTGGGCATGGTTAGCAATTGGCTATGTATTGCGCTGATTGCACGTGAGCAGGGACTAGAAATGAGTAGTATTGTCGATGCTTTATCTATCAATTAGCTAAATCGTCAAGTTGTGGCTTGAATTCTTTTTCAGTGACTTGCTCTTCTTTACTCCTGGCAGATAATTCCATGACAACTGGTAGTAAAATCAATGCCAAGAGTAATGAAAAGAATACTGTAATAGCAGTGATTAGACCAAAATCTTGAATTACGGGCATCGGAGAGAATAGCAGCACTAAGAATCCTAGAGAGGTTGTTAGTGCACTCATAATCAAAGCAACACCGGTTGTTGATATTGAAGCCCTAAGTGCATCCCAGTGAGTTTTCCGTCTAGATAATTCAACCTCAAATCTCCGCCACATATGTATGGAATAATCAATACCAATACCTAAAGTGAGAGCTGTTACCATTACGGTTAATACATTCCATTTGAGTCCTATAGCAGCCATAGAACCTACAACCCACAATGATGCGACTCCTACAGGGAATAAAATAACAACTGCTGGAAGAATCCTTCTAGTTAGAGCAATCAAAACAACAAATGAGACAATTAATGAAATTATAGTTGATTTAATCTGAGAGACTGTAATTCCATCAAGAACAGATTGAAGCATAGCCAGATCGCCGGTAACATAGAGTTCAGAGTTCGATGCCAGATTATATCTTAATGTTCCAGTCTTCGATTTCTCACCAAGCATATTTTCAAAATCCGATACAACTTGTTCAGACTGTACAGAAGTAGATGCTTCAACTCGTACTTCATTTCTCAAATAGACAATATTAGAGCCTTCCAAATATACACTATTTTCAACCCTTTTAGACCATGACTCTCCACTTAATGCATCTGCAACTGTATGGTTGTCCATCAGTGATTTGAATGCAGCACCTAAATCACACCCTAGGCTATAATTATCAACATAAACTCCACCGTCACCAATCACCTCAAGATTGTGTAATTCGCCGAAATTACTATCCCTCAAAATTGCATCTCTAAGGATAACATATGGGCCTTCATAAGATGGGGAAGGAACCTTTCCATCAGTTCCAACTACGTCGTGATTCGACTCAAAATCACTATGTAAACCCCTGAGTTCATTCAGTAAATCCGAATCACCTTCAATGTATACTCTACTATCGGAAGGTTCGAAAAGAACATAGATTATTTTCCATCCTGCACTTTCATAATTTGTTGATAAGTCATCTCTGACGGACATAATCTCCATGTCTGGATCAACAAAGTCACCCAAATCAAAATCAGTGTCCAAAGATGCCGCACCAAAAATAGATACTCCTGAAAGTAGTATTACTACAAGGAAAATACTGACTTGCTGCTTTTGTTGAATCTTTACTAAATTATTCGTAAAAGCAGGCATGGTTATCGCTTTGGAAGGATTCGAGTTATTCGATGAATCAATAACTACGTGTAATGCACCTACTACGACTGTAGATGTAATGAAGGCACACACCACTCCAAATGCAAGAGCAAAACCAAAGGTCGCTAGCGGTGGTAACGGAGATATAATATTGGCCAAAAACGCTGCAACAGTTGTTATTACAGCCAATGATAGAGGTACAGAAAGTCTTGCACAAGCCCGCAGCCATGATTCAGCAGGGTCGGAATAATCTTCTCTGAGCCGTGCTTGTGCTCTCTGTAAGTGAATGGCATAATCTATTCCTAAACCTAAGACCAAGGGCGCAACAGCAACTTCTAGGGCAGTGAAATCTACATTGAATAGGTTAAGAGCGCCGTACGTCCAGATTAATGCGTATGATAGGCCAACAAGAGGAAATGCAACATCTCTAACTGAACGGAAAGCAAAAATCAAAAGAACTACGACGACTATTAGTGCCAAGATTACTAGAAGTGCTAAATTATCAAAAGTTCCACTATCGATGTCATGTGAAAGTAAATCGAGTGAAACAACACCATAATCTAAAATTGAATCATCCGATAATTGTTCAAATTTTTCCCTCAACTCGACTTGAACTTTCTTCCTCTCTTCTTCGGATAAATCAGGGTCTATTTCCAAAACCCAAAGAGTTGAACTAACAACTGGAGAACCATCACCAGAACCATCTGACAAATAGTCACATGTTGGATTGAAATCTAAATCTCTATTCAATAAGGCTGATGAAGCATAAGTAGCAGCAGATAGAAACTGGTCATCATTGTTAAGTCGACATTCTATATCATCTTCAACAATTAAATCTAGAAGTTCATTCCAAGAATTAAGTTGCGATAAGTTTGTGCCATTAGATTCTTCATCCAAAGCAAGTTGTAAGATGTCTGGAGTCGTAGTCCAGACAACCACTGAATCATTTAACTCCGAAGAAATTGAACGTACTGATTGAAGATGTTGCTCCATCATTAAAATATGATCGAAGGACATAATATTGCCTCCATCATCTCTTTCAACGTCAATAAATAGTGGTCTAGTTTCATTAGGAAAATACTCATGAATTCTGTCGTGAGCATCTTTGGATTCTGATTCTGGCGCAAATGCGTCCAAATCGGTGTTGAATTTTGGAGGTGAAGTAATCAGGTTAGCCATCAAAATGACGGTAAATAGGCTAGTTACGAGTAAAATAGGCAATGATAGCTTTCTAAACCGGTCTGCAAAAGAGGCCATCGCCTCCTCCAGTTTAGCAGTCTCCATACTATGCCCACAATGATTCAGTAAAAAAGTAAAGGGGTCATTCGTACTTAAGTCAGTTAATTTCAAAATGTTATTAATTAGTGAAAGGATAAGTTCAAAACGAGTAGGTGATACGACAGGTCGTTCGCTATGCCAGTAAAGGTACTTATCATGGAAAAAAATGAGCTGAGATTTAGAATTGTCGGCGAGAGCCATACCGCCCTTCAAATGCTTCGTGAGCGCTTGAATAATCACAAAAACATTGACTACGCAAATTATTTCCCTGGTCATCCAGAATTAGATGACCCAGAATTTTTCATCCGCACCAAAGGAAAAGTCTCTGTTGAAAAGTTATTGAAAGAAATCGTTCAAGATATTTCCAAAGATTTCTCTGCAGTAAGCCTCTGAGGGGCTGGGTTAATGTCTTTTGACCCTCTATCGAAAATAATCGGTTTAGAGGGTTATGCTACTAATACCCAAGGAATTGGTGGCGTCCTAAAAGCTCGAACTACAGATTTTAGAGTTGAAGAGGTTTCAACACCAGTTCATCTTGACCCAAGAGGCAGATTCACTGTAGCAAAAATTACTCTTACAAACTGGGAAACCAACAGATTTTGTACAAACTTAGCCAGAAATTTAAACATTCCAAGGAATCGAATATTTTTTGCAGGAACAAAAGACAAGAGGGCAGTAACTCAACAATTATTTGTTATAGATGCTAATCAAAATAAAGTATCACAAATCGAAATGCCGGATGTAGAAATAGAAATTTTAGGTCGGACTCACCAAAAGATTGGATTTGGCAATCACCGAGGAAATAGATTCACAATCATAGCGCGGGGTTGCAGTCATGAAGATGGAACTCCTATGACTGAACAAGAAGCACTAGATGAGGTTGAAAGAATCAAAAAAAGGCTTGACAGTAACGTTGGAAAAAATCTTTTTCCAAACTGGATTGGTCCCCAAAGATTTGGATCTGGAAGACCTGTTACGGCAGAGGTCGGAAGACATATAATAACTAATAAATGGGAAAATGCAGTTATGGCTTATCTATCTATGGAAGGCATTACTGAAAATGATGATGCCGAGAATTTTAGGAAATTTATTAGAGAAAACGGACCAGTTGAAGAGGCATTAGAATTAATTCCTAAGTGGCTAGGATTTGAAAAAAGAATGTTGGAACATTTGATTAAACAACCAGATGATTGGATTGGAGCAATAAAGAAATTACCAAACAATCTGCAATTAATGACTATTCATGCCATTCAGTCAGTTGTTTTTAACAAGTCACTCAATTCCAGAATTTCTGCTGATTTACCCATTTCAGTTCCTGTGCCCGGTGATCTTGTTGGCAGAATAGACGAAAAGGGGCAGTTAGACGCTGGAAGTTGTATCTTAGTTGAAGAAAGGACGTTGCCGAGAATAAAGAGAAATTGCGAATTAGGCAGACTTACCCCGACTGGTCCATTACCAGGAACTGAAATTTCATCATGTGAAGGCGCTGGTGGACAGATTGAAAAAGACGTGATTAAAGAAATGGAATTAGATGATGTTAATTGGTTCATTGAAAAAATTCCTAGACTTTCAACTAAAGGAACTAGAAGAGCTTTGGTCACTAATTATAGCGATTTCCATGTAGATACTGTGCCAATTGTCAATGATGACACATTGGGGAAAAAGTGGATTAATGGTCCAGCTGAAAATAGTCGTTGGAATCCTGAAGGTGCATGTATTAGATTCAGATTCACACTTTCCTCAGGTAGTTATGCAACCACTCTACTGCGAGAATTTATGCAGTGTCCGTTAGAACAACTTTGATTTCAAAGTAGACCCATGGATAGTACTTCAATCTCACCGACACCGTGGATTAGAGACATCTTTTCTTCAAATGCATCAGATAGGCCACCCTCTTTGTCAGACATTACAACATGGACTTGAACGAATTTCAAACCGAAGGCAAGAGGTTTTACGTCTACAGCTTGTATATCATAAACATCACTCGCTAGAGACTTTACCGCTTCAGCTATAGATTCTGCATTTATATCCTCAACTTCAGAGTTAGGATTCAACTTATATGTCATTGCTACCATACCCATTATATCACCTCAGGGTCCTTGGTATCCACAGGTAGGACAAAGGTATAGAACTCCTTGATTTCTGCACCTTGGGCTTCTACCTACAGCCATTTCATCACATCCTGGACAAGGGAAACTTGTTGAACCTTCCTCTACTAATGGAACTCCGGACGATGTACAATTTGCTGCTCTCTCACTCATGGATATACCTCTGGAACAAAACTCCCCACACCCTACCCTTCTTTATGGTTGCGTGAGATTCAATTTTGACAAAATATACAATTTAGTTCAATAATTAACGGTCGATAACCGAGATTCTACCCGATAATCCAGTACTCACAACCAATTCTCCGTCTCTTAATGAACACCATCCAGACTCGATTCTAATTACATCGCCAATTCTAATTCTATCTATTTGCTCACCCCACAATACCAAACCGACCAGTCCGGTCTCATCCCTTCCACATGAAGCAGCAAGCGCGCCATTGTATTTCTCTGAGTGAACAATTCTCCTTGGATAAATCCTTAAGATTACTAGTTCAAGTCGATTAACTACTCTATTAGGTTGTAAATTTTTTACAAATTCTCTTCTAAATTGCTTTTTGTTTTGTCTGAATTTCTTACTAAACGGTCTGTTTTCCATAATTTGGAAATTTAATTCTATGTTAATCAAAGTTAGGTTAGTCTGATTTCTTCTTTCTTCTAACCCTAAAAGATGTGAAGACTTCACCTAAATCTTCCTCTATTTCGTGACCTCCCAATTTAGGCTCTAATAATTCCTCATAAGTTGAACGTATTGACATATCTTTTTCCATCATCCAAGGCATAAAGTTTCGACATACAAGATAAACTTCTGAGGATGAATTTCTCGAGGCGTCAGGGGAAAATCTCCTTACATCAGAAAAGTACGGTTTCACCGCCTTAATCAACTCCTCAACTCCAATTCCTTGGAACAGTTTAGAGGTAAACGAGCCGCCTTTACACAATAATTTCATAGAGAAATCAAATACATCTGCTACCAAAGTCATTGCAACTGTTTGGTCGACATCCCATTTACCTGTTATATCGGGAGATATATCAGAAACAATAGTGTTGATTGGACGGCCTTGTAATTCATCAAGAATTCTTTCCTGAGTCATTTCATCGGTAATATCTCCTACCAGTAATGTTGCACCTTCAACCGGTTGGCAAGCATCTAGATCAACCCCTATTACAACTCCATCTTCACCAGATAATTCAACTGCAACTTGTGTCCAACCACCAGGATGACAACCCACATCTAGAACTACATCTCCTTCTCGGATGAGCTTGAATCTTTTTTGAATTTGTAATAATTTGAATGCTGATCGAGCACGATATCCACTGGCTTTGGCCTGTCGCCTCCAAGAATCGCGTTTGTGATTCTCAATCCAATGGTCTGCCATGACCTCACCCAGTCAACTGTAAAGGTTCTTGCAATTGAAACCTCTTATTGTAGATCAACTAAGCATAGGGATGAATAGGGTCGACTTCTTGGAGTGATTATGGCAAGGTGGTCTACAGGAGGTCATAATTTGTCTATTGTCAAATTTTTAATTTCTGTATTGATCTGTGTAATTTTATTCATCCCAACATCTAGTGCACTTATTGTCGATGCATCTGAGAAGTGGAATGAAACCTACTTGGTCGAAGGTGGTCGAAGTTTACTGGTTGAGGAACTAAGTGCAACATGGTGCGAAAGTTGTGCTGAAATAGATCCTTACTTGATGGAAGTTGCTGATTCTCATGGCTCGCGCATAGCCATGGTAACATACCATCCCAGTGATGGAGTTGATGCTTTCCAACCTCTCGCTGCCAAACATCGAATAGAACGATTAAGCATAACTCATCCAGGAATTGGTTCAACTCCTACCTTCATAGTTGATGGCGGTCAACAACGCATAGGGCCACAATCATGGCCTGATGTTCAGAAAGATATTCTTTCGAAGGAAGTTACAAATCTAAAACCTAGCCGACTAAGTTTTGAGATTTCCAAAAATAATAATGAAACTTTTACTGCATCAATAAAAAGTTTTAGCGATTATGATAATGGAGTAAATAAATCACAGCTGACTTTCATGCTTGTCAAACATTCTCTGGCTGTACCTGAAGAATTCGACAATCCAGGGGGTAAATACCGCGACAGAGTAGTACATGGGTTAGTTGAGTGTAACTTACAAAACAACTCAATAACATATTCTAGTGGATTTTTATATTCCAATATCGATGACAACTCGTGTCAGAGTGGTTTCTCTGTAACATCAGAACTAGAAGATGAATTCAGTGTTCTTTTACTTCATGAAAAAGTCTACCAGAATTTATCCTCAGAAGAGCCATCTTCGACTTACGGTGTCGTTGAGTTTGCATTTAGAAATCTAGAATCTGATGAATCTTGGGATAACCTCTTGATAATATTAATTGGCTTTACGGCAATAGGTTTTTTATGGATATACTATGAAAAAAAGAATAAATGACCTTATAATAGTAATAAAACAGACATTTGCTTCCGCTTTTCGGAGAAATGCGCACATTTGACCGGATGATTGATAACCTCTGGTGATAATGACATATCATGGAAGAAGCTTGGGGTGATGTTGACTGGAAAGATGAAATGCCTTTGAAGGAATGGTATGTTGAATACATTGCAATTGTGAATGAGGTGAAGTTTCATCACATGTCAATACTGTATGGTGAAGACTATGCAGACGTTCAAAGAAGTCTTTTGCACGAAGTCAGAAGATGTTATCAAGTCAGCGACAAAATAGATGTCACAATTATCAAAATCAAGGAAACTGAACAGCATAAAACCGATGCTGCTCTATTCGAAGGCATGTTTATACCTTAGTCGCCTCTAGGTTGGTATCTGATTTCGATGACTTCAGATGTATTTACAAGTAAGTAATCATCATATGAGTCAATTACTGTGTCTCCAACCGTCATTATCAACTCATGGGTAGAATTTACCCTATACTCAAAAATACCAGTTTCATCGAAATGATGACCCCAAATATCAAAAAATACTCCAATAGGAATATCGATCGGCTCATTAGACTCGATATGAAGGCGGCCAGAACTATCATGAGTATGTACAGCATGCATCTCTTCACCCTGTTGGTTGCATATTTCAGTCATTATACCTATGTTTGCCGGAATTAATTCTTGTTGACCGTTGATGAAGATTTTCAATACAGCATGATCGTGCCTAGCCAAACCATCATGATCTAAACAATCTCTAGATATTGGGTCAGGGTCAGTAGACGAGTTGTAAACTTCACTGGTTTGATTACTTTCTTCATCATTCGTGATATCTTTTTCATCTGAAGAAAAAATATCCATGAATGAATAATCGTTTTCTTTTGCTGCGATAGATAATAATAGAGCAAATGAAATTATGACAACAAAAACCCAAAATTGACCTTCTTTGCTCAAAATAACACCTAAGCCTCATTATTCCATTCCGATTTATTATCAAAAACTTTCTTCAACCGGAAGAAACCAACTAGTGCGGCAATGTTTGCAATATGTGCAGTTGTACAATACATACAAATTTTCTGCTCTTGAATCTCATACGATACAAGAAGTCCGATAACTAGTATCCCTGCCCCAGTGGTCAACAATCCGATATTGATCAATCTTTCAGCCAAAGGATGATTTCTTTCTTGTTGTA
Source organism: Methanobacteriota archaeon (assembly GCA_002729095.1). Taxonomy (GTDB): domain Archaea; phylum Thermoplasmatota; class Poseidoniia; order Poseidoniales; family Poseidoniaceae; genus MGIIa-L1. The sequence goes on along the minus strand of PBWC01000022.1, from coordinate 15,969 downwards.
AAACAAAAACTATGAACAGCAATAATGCAAATACCGCCATACCAATTAGTCCCCATGAAAGTCCAAAAATTGGATCTACATTTAGTTCGGAGTTACCTAATAAATCATCACAATCAAATGTTTCACTTGTCGAACAAAAGGTTCCACCCTCACTAATCTTGGAAGAAATCCACAAGGTTTGCGTAGAAACTGCAAACCCGGCCAGTGAAATTAACTGCAATCCACCCAATAATTGTCCACGTAGCGTTGTTAATGAAGGAAACCTTTCCTTTAGGGAAGAAGTAATAATGTTACCCCATGGCGATACTATTAGGAATCCAATCAATGTAGGAATCAAGTAAATAGCAACTATCAGATTAGAGGACATTTCAAGCACCTGCCCTAGGGACTAATCTTAAGATGGCGTCGCTAATTTCCTCATTGGTATTTTCAGAAGAGGACCATGCAATAATTCCATCAGGTTGGATTAAGAAATAATTTGGAGTTCCTGGAATCCCCCATTCGGCCATGTTGTCTTGATCTAAGTCATCGATGTAAGGGAAGTTATGAACTGCACCTGGCCTGCTACTACAATCCGCACCAGCACAATCTTCACCACCCGTTTTATCCCTAAAAGCTTCAATTTCATCCCTACTAGAGTCATGCCCTTGAATACTCAATTCGGTAGCACTCGCTAGGAAATTAACATGAGCTCCATCCCAATTTGGGTTGTTTACATTGAAATAATCAGAATATTCACCATACTCTTCAGCAGATTTTACACAATAGGGACAATCTGTATCCATGAACTCAATGGCTACCCACTGGCCGCTAATATCACCTTCCTGCCATGAATAATTGAAGTAACTTTCAAAATCAAACTCTGACCAACCTGAGCCATTGTAAAATTTGCCTTCAACATCAGGAGCTCTTTGACCTTGATTAGTTCCAACCGATATAGGATTTGCAGTAAATGCAATAATCATTATTCCAATAAAGAAAAGCGAAACAACCTTAATCAGTGCACTTCCAACGGTGCCTGCATATTCATCTTCAATTATATTTAATTCCATATTTTCACAATCCTATTTCATTAATTAAGCATTTAGCTGTGTGCCTAATCGCTTCCTCACTGTTGTAACGCACATCATAACCTGTTGAAAGCATTTTGTCAATACTGAGCATCGCCTTTGGAATGTCTCCAGCCCATCCTCTGTCTCCGCCTGTGTATTCTATAGAAGCGTCGTTATATCCGGTTTCTTCAATGACAATTTCGGCAATCCTTCTCACTGATGAAGTGTCATGACTACCTAGATTAAATAGATTCAAAGGCTCATCTGAATTATCCAAAATGTGTAGAATTCCATCAACGCAGTCACCTACTTCCATGTAAGATTTTTCTTGTAGACCATTGCCTAAAACTTCTAGGCATTCAGGATTGGCTTTTAGTTTATGTATAAAATCAAAAATGACCCCGTGAGTACCTCTTTCTCCGATAATGTTTGCGAATCTAAAAATCCATGCTTGAAGTCCAAACGTACCTACCCAACTACTAATCAATCCCTCTCCGGCTTGTTTGCTAGCACCATAGAGAGATATTGGCATACATGGACCATGAGATTCTGGAGTTGGCATAGGTGCATTTTCACCATAAACAACAGATGAAGATGCAAAAACAATCCTTTTGACTCCAAATATCCTCATTGACTCTAGAACATTGTAAGTTGCAATAGTTCCCTGTTTTAGATCTGTATCAGTAATTTTGGTACCCAACCTAATATCTGGATTGGCTGCAAGATGATAAACACAATCAATATCTTTCATAACCTTCTTAACATCATCAAAGTCTGTTATATCACCATTAATCAAAGTAACATTTCCGGAATCCACATGTTGTTGAATAAACTCTAATTTTCCGCTAGACATGTTGTCTAAAACAGTAACTTGATCTCCTCTTGAAACAAGTCTGTCAATCAAATGTGAACCAATAAAACCCGCACCTCCTGTTACCAAGGCTCGCATGGCCATACCAACTATCGCACCCGTATAAGTGAAATGGTTTAACAAAGTACCATGTGTTTGATAACCTTTGAACAAAATTTCGATTATTGCTGCGGAGCAGTAGGTGTTAAAATGGCCAAAGAAAATAAAATAGAAAAAAATAGTGAGAATGAAATGATAGAAGACAACAGAAGTGTACTTGTCGGGTACGTTAGAAAGAGTAACGCCGGTGGGGCTTTGAAAGTATCAATCAATAGTGATGCTTTTTCTGACTGTTCTACTTATGTGACAAGTGATGGACAAACATATGTTCCTCTTGTAGTTTCATTAAACGCCTTGAGTAAGGTTCTGCAAGGCGAGAGAGCAGTTACTACAATTAGTCAGATGCAAGATTAATTTGTTAGGTACAAATAACAAGGTGTGAATGCGTTCACTCCATAATGCCCATAGCCACTCCGAGGAGTGGTTATGGGCTCCACTAATCAATTCCTTAAATCGGCAGTATAGATATCAATAGCAATATATAGTCCCCGGTTTCAGGTTCATTTGTGGAAGTGATGGGTGCCCACTCCTTTGAATCGAAGCGTTTCATAGTAGCAGGAATGCCGATGTATAACGAGGAAGAGACTATTGGAACTGTAGTTACCAAGGCTTTGAGGCATGTTGATGCAGTTATATGTATTGATGATGGATCCTCTGATTCAAGTGCTAGGATAGCAGAAAAATGTGGTGCAATTGTAGTTAGGCACAGAGTGAATAGAGGCTATGGTGGAGCTTTAAAATCGCTTTTTATTAAAGCAAGGGAAATGAGTGTTGATGCTCTTGTTGTACTAGATAGCGATGGCCAACATGAAACCTCGGACATACCTAAATTGTTACAACCTATTTTGTCCGGAGAGGCAGACTTCACGATTGGTTCTCGATTCATTGATGGTGGAGGAGGCACTGATATGCCTGCATATAGACGACTAGGAATTAAGGTCATAACTGCAGCAAGTAATCTATCGAGTGATTTAGGAATCAAAGATACCCAATCTGGATTCCGTGCCTTTTCACGCTCAGCCATTGAAAGACTCAGATTTGACTCTGAAGGTATGGAATTATCTTTAGAAATGTTAGAAGACGCTCATGATAAGGAACTATCAATTAAAGAAGTACCAACAATTATTCGCTATGACGTCCCCAAAGGCTCTAATTTCACTGCAGTGTCACACGGTTTTACTGTTCTATCATGGGCAATGGTTTCTCTTTCACAGAAAAAACCCTTACTGGTTCTGGGAATTCCCGGCCTAGGATTATTCGCTACTGGCGCTGCAATGGGACTTAATCTAGCTCAAGGAGTAACTAACGAAATTGATAATTACATTGGTTCAGGTCTTTCCGCAGTATGGATTGGTGTTCTTGGATTATCATTGATGGCTACTGGACTAGTATTACAGAGTGCCAGAGGATTCCTTAAACACCTTCTTGTAAGAGAGTTCGGTTTAGACTGATGGTGTTCTAAAATTTGACTAAAAATAGAGCAATATTATATCGTTAGATAGTATTGTTCAAGCCCCCGCAATATCTCGACAAGCCATGAGCGAGAGAGACAGACCAATTAGGGATGTGCTCAATAATGTCTCAAGTAGTATAACTAATTTTAGAAGAAAGGTTTCCAAATCAACAAATGATAGATTAGATACTCTATACGGGAATATTCTTGCATCGCCCGCTACGGTTGTAATTCTTTTAGTTATTATTGCAGCTTTTTTTGCTCAACAAGGTATGAGTTTCCAAGATCAAATTGACGATGATGTTGAAATATTCCTTCCCGATGGCGCTCCTTCTACTGAGTTACTTCTTGAAGTTAGAGAAGAATGGTCGACTGATATAACAATTATTTACATTAAAACAAATAATGCAGACCCAACTCTTGATGAAAATGGAAAACCAATGTGGGTTAAAGGCGAGGATAATATTACTGACAAATCAATTCTTGAAGAGATTAGTTGGGTTGAAGGTGATGACCGTAATATTGGCGGAGACTCGATTAGTCGAGGAATAGATTATGACAAAAGTGACCATGGAAGAAATGATGGAGTATTATGGATTATTTCTCCTGCTCAAATCATCAAAGAAATCAATTCTGCCGATGGTAGATTCAATAATTCATTTTGTACCAACATTGTAGATACTAGGGATCCAGGCGAACTGGTAAGTTTTGACATCCCATGCGAAATGCTGCCTCCAGGAGGAGAATACGCTATTCCTGAGCAAGCACAAATAGATCGAATAATCGAGGAGTCAAACGGTAGTTTTGACAATCTAGTAAAGGACACTAATGATATGGATCTCACATTTGATAGCGACGGAGATGGTGACCCGACAAATGATATGGATGGTGATGGAATTTGGGACACCACTGCCATTGTTGTTGGTATGAGTCAAGATTTTGACGCAATGGAAGATTTTGCCGACTTTAAAGAATTGATGAGCCATTTTGAAAGGGTTGTAGATAACCGTGAAGACCCTCAATTGGAGGAGATGACTGTTACAGGTCTGAATAAAGTTCTGGAAGATGTTTCAGAGGAAATATATCAAGACTTATTGATGATTCTTCCTTGGTCAGTTCTTTTTACTATTATTGTAATAACACTTCTTCATAGATCTGCCAAGGTAGTAGTAATTACCGGTCTGCCTATAGTTATGGCATTAGCAGTAACATTTGGCTCATCAGTACTCTTAGATTTCACTCTCACTCCCATGATAGTCGCAACCTTCCCTATTTTAATTGGTTTAGGAGTTGATTATGCTTTACATATGGTTAATCGTATCGAGGAAGTGCGGCGAAAAGAACTTGTTAAAATGACAGATGAAAACGAAAGACGAAGGCGTCGAGGCGAAAAATTACAACAGGTACCGGATTTGTGGGATTTAGAGTTTTACAAGAAATGTGTTCTTGAAATGACAAGTTCAACCGGAGTTGCTGTCTTAATTTCTGCTATGACAACAATCATCGGTTTCTCAGTACTTATTGCGCCTCAAATTGTCACTGTTGCACCTATTCGTTCTGTCGGGATGACACTTGTTATAGGAATTTCTTCGACTCTATTTTTTAGTATAATTTTAGTTCCAACTCTAGCATGGATGTTAGGTTTCAATAAACGGACTAATCCTTCAATGTGGAAAAACATAGGAAGAATGCCCGTTCGAGGGTTTTTCGTCATCTTGTTGATTGCGGGTAGCATAACTAGTGCTGGTGTCATGATGTGGAGCGGACAAATGGATAAATCGATAACTGGAAGTGACCAAACTCCGGATAACATTGATTCACTTGAATCTTTAGCTGAATATTCGAGTTATTTCAGCGGAGGGCAGACCTCACTGTTTATTTTTAGTGCTGAGGAGCGTCCCAATGATAACAATACTGATAGGATTAGAGACTTACCAGTTCTTGATGTGATTGACGGATTAGAAAATCGGATTGATGATGTTGAGAGAACGAATACAACTAGCATTGTGACTTTCCTTCGGGCAATTCCTGTACAAATTGGCTGGGAGGCACCGGTGATAGGTGGTAACTACATTTACAAAGATAGTTTGTGGAATTTCTTGCATGAACCATGCTGGACAAGTAATGATCCGATTGAATGTAATGCTTGGATTTTGTTAGATGCTTCAGGCCCCGGGGGTAGAGAGCAACTTCGCAAAGACATGGTGAACGTTGTTTTTGATACACTTAGCGATGAAGTCATATCGATGTTGTTAAACGAAGATGGAACTAAAGGAATTGTATATGTAACTCAGCCATATATGAATTTAGACTATGCGTCCATATTGAGGGATGATATTGATTCAATGTTACTAGAAGACACAGGACTTGATGGAACAGATGCATCTAAACTAACTGGAGGATTACCCGTTTCCTTAGACATTAATGAAGGAATTCATGATGCTCAAAATCTTACCACTATAGTAACCATGATTATTCTAACAATTGTATTATCATTTGTGTTCCGTTCTGTGAGATTAGGTGTTTACACGATGATTCCTGTTGCAGTAGTTATTTTGTGGCAACCTATTCTAATGGATAGTTCTGACGTGAATGTTAATATTTTTACAGCCATGATTGGAACTATTGTCTTTGGAATTGGTGTAGATGATTCAATTCACGTAATGCATAGAATACAAGAAGAGGGTGAAACACCAACTGGAATTGCAAATTCTATAGAAGAGACAGGACAGACCATTTTTGAAACCACAATAACTACGGTGAGTGGAATTGCAGCAGGATTTTTAGTTACATTCCCTGGTTTAGAGAATTTCTTTATGATAATGTGTTTACTAATCTTATTTGCATTCGTTACAAGTACATTCCTACTTCCAGCAGTATTTACATTAGAACACTATACTAGAGCGAAAATTAAAGGTGAACCTAATTGGATTGATTATGGAGAGGGAATCTCAATAACCTCACCTTTAACTATGAAACCGATGGATGCAGTCTTACACAACACAGATGATTAGTGGAGGGAGTAGGGAGTAAGCCCCTTTCTGTTACCTTTCGGCGACCGCATTCAACTTAGCATCCTACCTTTCCCTAGGCACGCAACCTCAAGGGGAATTCTTGGACTTGCTCCTGTGCGGTTGCTCGTTTCATCGACCACAAAGCAATCTCCGTTTTTCAACATCACTGTACACACCCTGTATCGTTCGTTTCTGTAGCATTAACCTAACCATCTCTGATTTCTCACTTCTGCGAGGCACACGCGTTATGGAGAGGGGACTTTCCTCAGAGTCTAACTCTGTCAGCGATCCTCCTACTCCCTCCAAATAACCGTGCAATCAATACCCTTCAAAACCTTCGGAAGTTGAATTAATCACTGATATGGATTCTCACCTGGTGAATTAGCGTGTTGTTGATTAGCATAAGTTGCAGATTGATTTTGCTTCAACCTAGGTAAACTCTTTTGAGGAATCTGAGGCCTTTGAGACGGATTTTGTGGTTGACGCAGCCCGAAAATCAATAGCCCAATAAGAGCAACTGTGAACACAAAAATGATTACCAACAATACAGGATTAATTTCACTAAATCCACCGAATAAACCATCTCCTGAATTGTCTTCAACATAGAAAGTGTCAGTCTGGGATGTTGGTCCATTAATTATCACAAATTCAATCCACATTGAGCCCTCACGATCTGGAATCCATGTATGTGTGAAAACTCCTGAACCGCCGGATTGTAATTCTATTTCTTGAGCATGAATTCTTGTTCTTGCCCCATTACTTTCGACTCTCTCAACAACTAATTGAGCAAAACCAGATGCCTCTCCAATATTTTGGATTGCAACTGCTAACTCAACATTATCTCCTACTGCAACACCCTTGCTAGGGGAAATATCCGGATTTAGGAATTTGAATTCGGGGACTTGTTGTTCTAACTGCCAAATACCAAAAGGAGCATCCTTTGCATTAAATTCCTGACTTATTGATTGACCAGACATATCAGTTCCAGTAACCCAGACTCTCAGCTCAAGTGCTTGTTTTCTAGCTTCTTCATCGATTAGATTTTCCAAATCTAGAGATACAAACATCGGTATGAATTGTCCAAATGGTTGACCTCCCAGAATTTCGAGGCTTGATGACCCGTTCACAATGCTATTTGTCAACATCCCAAAGCCAGAAGGATGAACTTCCCAATTTAGCATCAGACTATCTGAATCCAAGTATTCATATTCAGAAATTATTAATTCGATATCTATTTCAGACCACTCAGATTCATAAATTAGTTCATTAATTTCAGGTTTTATAATTCTAACCATTTCAGGAGGAGAATCATCAACGACAAACCACATTAGTGGATTTATTGGTTGTCTTATAGATGCTCCATTAGGAGAATTTCGTAATGATATTTCGAAAAAGTAAGAGTTAGGAATAATCGGTGAAATGATTGTTCCATTGAAGGTACCATTTACGAAGTCGACCTGAGCTTGATTACCACCTATTTCGAATAACAGGTCTAATGGTTGATTGACACTTCTTTGAGTCTTAGTCCACTTGATTTCACCTACGACATTGACGTTTTCTCTAGGTTGAATCCAATTTGCATCACCTGTAATAATTTCGTCCCCGACTAAGAAATACAAAGTTTCTTTGTCGATATCCATTTCACCAGAGAACCTCCAAACTAATTCATTAAGAACCAATTGAGAGGATTGACCGTTCAAATCCTCAATATATATCCTAACGTTTCTATCGATACTGTCATCGGGATCAAAGCCCCATTCCAAAACGAACTCAATAACAAATTTACCGCTTGAGGAAAAGAGATTTTGTTCTGAATCGGAGTCAATTCTGCAACTTTGAACTGATATATACAATGTAGTTGACTCACAATAATTACCTTCCCTGCTCCATGAAATTGTAGAATCATCGGGTTGGTTAAATGATAAGTCAAGGTCGATATTGTTGATATCCGTAACACCATTCATATCCCAAACTGGAATTTCTAAGGTTACCAGTTCACCTGGATGAAGCCATGCTTCAGGACCTAAATTCCAACTTAATGATTCATATCCCAATTGTGGTGAGCCGTCACTGCTAATTTGAAGATTGAATAATGGTGATTCAAAAGAACCTGAATTTTCTAACATGTTACCCGCAGTATCTGCAATCTCTATCCATCCAACAATATAAGAACCATCATCGGCGCTAGAAGTATCGAAATCGAATCCATAATTTCCTTGTAAGAAAGTAAGATTTTCTGGAATATCTAAGTGGGACATTTGTACCTCTTCGATTTGAATATCTCCATCTGAATTAAAATCATGCTCCCATGAATTCCAGTAGTATATTTTGGCATAGGTAGGAAGAACCGGTCTGTCTGTAATAGTAAACTGAAGGTTTGTTTTAGGCGAGGCTTCGACATGGTCAAATTGGTCGATATTCATGAAAAGTAATTCAGGAGAAATTGAATCGAATCCAAAATTAACAGAGTTTGGCACCATGTACGATACAGATTGCCCCTTGAGAGGCATTAATTCAACTTCAACCAAAACATTGCTTCCAGTGGATGGAACAACCCATGGCAAGGTTACTACTCCATTATTGATTATAGTTGATGTGGCATATTCATTTCCTCCGACCAATAATCTAACCAATACTTGTCCTGTACGTGGTGATGACTCTTCGCTCCCCTCAAATCCTAAATCAACTTCAACATTTACCGGTTCCCCCGATTTTAGATATGGGTAATTATTATCAGAACTAATACCATTACTACCAACTACAGACCAGTGGTTTAGAGAAATATCATTTTCTACACCATTTGAATTACCTAAACCAAATGATTTGCTAACAGGAAGCATTGGACCAGAATTTGAAACAAGGTTAGCAGAAACTACCAGAGACTCTTCATCATCCCAATCTATTGGAAACTTGAATCTGTGCGTGAACTGTAGAATTGATCCACTTTCAATCATTGATATTTCGCCACCTTGACCCAAATCATTCCAAATAAGGTTCAATCCAGTTTCAACACACGATGAAATTGCAATTCCGTTAATCGGTAAAGATACAATCGGGCAACGTATCTGACTGATTTGATTTTGACCTACAAGATTTAGATCGATTAACCAAGAATTGGAACGCGAATGATCGCCTGGGTTCGAAATACCAATTCCTGAAAAATCAAATGTGCTAACCACATCAATCCAATCAACTGAAGGAGTGAAAGTGTCTGTTACATTAATCACATCCAGAGTTAACGGTATAACAGAAGCTTGTGATGTAATTCCATTAACCGTTAGACTAATTGACCCTGTGCCCTTCATTCTTATAGGAAGATAAATCTCTTTGTAACCAGAAATCGGTATAACAGATTGAAGAGCACTGTTAATTGCAATTATTAAATTATCAGTTGCAGTAAAATCTAATGTCAATGAATCGTCATACACAGCCATTAGTCCGCTCATGTGAACAATCGTAGTTGTTGTTGAAGACCCGATTTTAATAGTTACATCAACAAAATTTACACCGTTCAAGTTAACTGATGCCACAGACTGACTCAAGATAGAATTGAGTGAAGACAAGTCGCTAGAATCTAAAATAATTTTTTGGGCAGAATTTATGTTGCCCAGATTTTTTGTTAAGATATCTTGTCCTCCAATTGAAATTGTCATGTATGGGCTGATCATTTCTTTACTTGGGCTAGATACGAAGAAACTAAATGATTCGAGCCCATCTGTAGGCATCAAAACATTAAACCATGCAGGGGCAGACGAAGTGGATTCAATTTCTTTGGATAATGAATCATCAGAAAAACGATCTTGGATACCCAATCGCCCTATTCCGGATTTATCCATACTCCAATCAGAGATACCATCTAGTCCAATGTCCACTTCTAAACCATCTGCAATACTTCCTCGAATAAATTCTACATCTAGAGTATCAATAGCCCAATTGCCGCCGGTCCCAAAAATCCTGAGTTGGATGTTAAATTCTGGTTTACCGAGGTTTTGGAAAACATTATTTGAAAGAATATTCCAATTTTGACCAGAATCAACCGTGTACTCTAGTCTTGCTGAGCCAGTAATAGAAGTGTTAGATTTCACTCCAACAAATCCACTGCCCATTGAATAAACTGGAGAGGTTGCAATACCTGAACCACTTATCTGCCCATTATTCCAATTTGAGTTTTGTAATGTCCATCCACTCTCTGATGGCTTAGAATCAAATGAATCTATAATTAATCCCTCAAAATGAATTCCATGAATAACTGGTAGTGAACCTGATGTAGTTTCCATGTAGACGTAAAACTTCAGTTCAGGATATTTTTCATAATCGATTGCCCCAAGGTCTATTGAGGTAGATGTCATATCCTCAAAACCAGGAATTATTTGGTCCGTACTAGCATCAATCAAATCCCATTCGAAAACTGCGTCATTAGGAATATATGCATCGATGTACATGTATCCATAACTTCTAATCTCTCCCTGGCCGATTGAAGAAGGTCCGAATGGCTCAGACATCCAAAAACCATCACCGTTACCTGCTCCACCTGCAGGTGTGATAACAATCTCATCTACCCAAGCAGTATCAGAGCCAGAATTAACACTCCCATCTTTAGAATAAGACCATGTTAGAGTAGTAGTAGATGGATTAATTGTAAAGGTATGAACTCCAGTGGCGGTACCTGACCACTGATTCGTATATGAGTAACGATTACATGCAGTATTATCGACACAGAAATTCAGATAATCAAAGCTACCTTCTGAAGAAACTTGGTAGTTAAATGTACCAGTTCCTGCAGGTAAACTTGAAACATCCAAAGTCATGGAAGTAACTTGATTGTGAGTAATAGTTGCCGCTTTAGCAGTTTGAGAACCCACTAACACATTTGAATTTTGTATTGACCAGCAACTAGAGCTGCATTGTGCCCAGTCCGAAGAAAAAGATCCTGATTCAAAATCCCACTTCCACTCCTGAGGTAGAAGGGATAGAGAGGAGCTGTTAACATCAACTCCAGAGTAGTACTGTGAGGAAGAAAAATCAAGCGATTTAGAAATAGAAAACGCCGTAGATGTTGGTAGAGAGGCAGATTCAATATCTAATCCTAATGTTTGTACAACTTCTTCACTGGGGACGGAAACTGAAACTTTCTCAACAGCTCCATCCGGGAATGAACCAATTGATACTATAGTTGATTGTCCAACAGGGGTTGAAGATTCGATTTGCGGTTCAAATAACTGCTTAGAATCATCTAAATTCGCAGTAATCATATATGATTGAACGGATAGAATAAACAGAGATACCAGCACGATGGCTAGAAATACACCGCGCTTCGAGTGTCCCATTAGATGGATGACGTATGTTGATAGGTCAAAAGATTTGCCAAAAATTACCGTATTTTAAAAAATAATGAAGAAAGAAATCATCAATAGCCTAGTCTATAATCACTAACTATGGAAGATGTTGAGTTGTTGAAGCGAGAGGCGGGTATAACCGCATGTAAATTCGTTAAGACTGGTATGCGAGTTGGCTTAGGAACTGGCTCAACTGTCAAATATACAGTTATCGAATTAGGTCGGATGATAAAAGATGATGGTTTAGAAATTGTTGGGGTTCCTACATCCCTTGCCACGGAGAAGCTGGCACTAGAGGTGGGAATTCCTTTGGTAGAACTTTCAGATGTAAGTTCTCTAGATATAGTAATTGATGGAGCTGATGAATTTGACCCGCAATTCCAATTAATCAAGGGTGGAGGTGCCGCTCTATTACGGGAAAAAATCGTCGCACAAGAATCGAGTACCATGGTTGTAGTTGCCGATGATAGAAAGCGTGTTGAAACCTTAGGAGCATTTCCGTTACCAATCGAAATCACTCCTTTTGCAAGTGAGTCAACGATTAGAAAACTAACTAATTTACTTGATTGTCGAGTAAATTGTAGAATGTCAGGAGATAACCCGGTTATTACTGATAATGGTAACATGATTGCTGATGCACATTGTGGGCCTTCGATAATTGACCCCATCGAAATGGAAAGAAATATCTTGATGATTGCTGGAGTGGTCCAGGTTGGATTATTCAATAATATGTGCGATGCAGTTATCCTAGCAGGAAGTAATGGAGTAGAAGAAATCATCAATCCTAAAGGTAGACTTTGAAAGTTTGAAAACAAATCAATGGTTAAATACGGGTGTTAAGACGCTGGGTTGGGCCTGTAGCTTAGTCAGGTAGAGCGACGGACTCTTAATCCGTCGGTCGCGGGTTCGAACCCCGTCAGGCCCGCCTATGTTTACAATAAGCCACGATATTTTCTTTTGAAATATAACCAAAATTATGTGAATCATCTGAAGAAGTTGGATCGGGATTATCACCTTCAATCCAAAGTTCATCGGAAGAATTAATTTTGGTAATCCTTTTTATCAAGGTTAAATTCTTATTAAACGGGTGTCTAACCACGACTAAGTCTCCAACGCATAAGTCGTCACCATTATATTCAATGCAGTTCAATTTTTGACCGTCTTGTAAAGTCGGCCACATACTGTAGCCTGATACTAATACCTCGACTGTTTTCATCAATCTCAACTAGCGCGAATCCAAGGGACTTCTCTGCCCTTAACACCCCAAAACATGTGATGAATAGCTTCAATTGCGTCCATCAATTCTTGAGCATGTTCGGCTGAAACTTCTACCTTACACGCACTGCAAAGTTTAGCGGCCTTCCAGAATGTATCGTGAAGATCAGGAATTGATTCAAGGTGTTGAGGCTTGAAAAAATCAGTCCATAGAACCAATAATTCATCCTTGCACTTTTGTGCTTCCTCTTCCTTAATGGCAGCATAACGACTCATGGTGTTGATGTAAGTTGCAGAGCCACAGTCTGAGGAATGGTTTTCTGCTAAAGTAATCATCTTTTTTGTCATTGACTGTACTGCTTCACCTGCTACTCTTGCACTTGCTGGGTCATAAACTCCACACGGACCGTCACAATGCGCTTCTGCTCTAATTACTGACATATACCACCCCAAACCCCGGGGTCATATCAATTTAATGATTGATTATTTCTTTAATATCGTAGTTCCTGCTTCTCCCTTGAGTGCTTTCAATGCATCCCCTGGCTGGCATAGTATAGATTTTAGATTGGGATTGTGTAACGCTGCCTCGACCAAACTGCCTATCTTTGGACCCATTGAACCTGCAGGGAATTCCCCACTGTCAGAAAATTTTTCACATTCATCTATGGTCAATACAGAATGAGAGATTTCTTTATCTGTCCCAAATCCTGTTTTTACACAGTCAGTAGCTGTTGAAATAATTAGCGCATCAGCCTGTAGTTTTATTGCTAAAAGTGCGGATAATCGATCTTTATCGATAACTGCAGGTACACCAACAAAATGTTTCTCTTTGCGAATCACTGGAATTCCTCCGCCGCCGCCGCAAATAACCACAGCCTTCAATTCAACTAATTTTCTTATCACTTCTAAATCTAAAATATTCATTGGAAGTGGACTGGCAACAACTCTTCTAGGTCCAATTTTTGTTTCGGCAATATCCCAATCTGCAGACATCACTACTTTATCATTTAATACTGGACCTACAGGTTTTGTGGGTAATCTAAATCCAGAATCAGATGGATCTACTTCAACTCTAGTTATCACACATGCCGTCCTCTCAGGCCTTCTTCTTTTGTTTAATATGGAATCCAGATTTATTGATAGCGAGTGCCCAATCATACCTTGAGTCGCTGCCACCCATGTGTCCATAGTTTGGGTTACATTTTCATCAAGCTGCATCAAATGTCCAACTTGAGGGCCGTTGCCATGAGTTAGGACTACACTCCATCCGGCTTCTAGAAGATCGACTACATCGCTCATTACTCTTGCCAGAACTTCCTCACTTTTCCCATCACTATCGCCTGTTGGAGAAGACAGCGCATTACCACCGATTGCATATACTGCGACACGATTCATAGATTATGGAAAGAGTGCCATAGTTTGAGTATTTCCTATAATATATGCAAAATGTTTCAATTTTTGAGGTTCCTGAGATTTTCCGCTATCCGAGACATTGAATTATACCAAGCATTGGGGCTATTTAGGTGAGAAGATGAAGACTACATGGATTGGTGATGTTCAATCAGGTCATTATGATAACCAAGAAGTCGAACTTAAAGGATGGATTAAGCGTTCACGAGGCTCAAATAAAATACGATTTATTGTCCTTAGAGACTCAACTGGAATTATTCAATGCGTAGCGAAGAGAGACGTTTTGGGAGATGACAGTTTTGAACAAATCAAGTCAGCATTAATTGAATCATCGGTGGTCTTGAAAGGCACTGTCAACGTCGATGAGCGCTCAGAAGGAGGACATGAATTAGTAGTTAGTTCGGCTGAGATTATAGGCCCAGTAAATCCCGAAACTCCATTCCCTATTACTGAATCTGCCATGGCAGCAGCTGATGGAGGAGAAACCGAATTTCTACTTGATAATAGACATTTATACCTTCGAACCTCGAGAATGACAACTATGCTAAAAATACGCAGTTCTGTATTTGGCGCTGTTCATTCATACTTTAGAGACAGAGATTTCCTCGAATATCAAGCGCCAAATTTTGTCGCAGGTGCCGTTGAAGGAGGGTCTACTCTTTTCGAAGTGCCATATTTTGGAAGAAAGGCATACCTTACTCAGTCATGGCAATTATACGCTGAAGCAGCCATGCCTGCTCTTGAAAGATTGTATACAATGGCTCCATCATTTAGGGCTGAAAAATCTAGAACTAGAAGACACCTCACAGAGTTTTGGCATGCAGAAATGGAAGTCGCATGGGCTACCAACGATGAGATAATGAACCATGGAGAGGGAGTAGTTAGGCACATTGCCTCCACTATCTTAGACGAAAGAACCGAAGAATTGGAATCATTAGGCAGAGATTTAGATTTAATTTCAAGATATGCCGATTCGCCGTACCCCAGAATTCGATATGATGAAGCAGTAGAGACACTCCAAGGAATGGGTGTTGATATTGAATGGGGTCAGGACCTCGACTATTCTAAAGAAAAAATTCTAACCCAAGATTTTGATGTACCTCATTTCTTAACTCACTATCCCAAAATTGCAAAACCTTTCTACCACAGAGTTGACCCTGAAGATGAAAAGTATGTTCTATGTCACGACTTGTTAGCTCCTGAAGGATATGGGGAAATCATCGGAGGAGGAGAGAGAACTTGGTCAGAAGAGGAAATTTTAGCCCGTATCGATGAAGAAGGAACTCCAAGAGAACCTTACCAGTTCTACATCGACACTAGAACCTATGGTGGAGTTCCACACGGTGGTTTTGGTTTAGGAGTAGACAGAGTTTGCTCGTGGCTTAGTGGTGCAGAACATATCAGAGAAGTTATTCCTTTCCCGAGAGATTCTAGAAGAGTCACACCATAGGTGAAACTATGTCTAAGATTTTCACACTGGGCTGTGGTTTAGTGGGTAAATTTGTTGCCAAAAAATTAG
>PBWC01000021.1 GCA_002729095.1 Methanobacteriota archaeon | reverse complement strand
CTCCACTGTGGAAAATTTATTATTTCTAAAAATACGGAAATTATATATAAAAACCTAAGCTATCACAAGCCATGAAGACCAAAATACAGTCTGTGCTTTGCTTGCTATTGATGCTTTTTTCTGCCATGGCAGGGTGTCTAGAGACAGTTGATGAAAGTGAAAATACAGATGATTCCAGTGATATGATTAATGATGACGGAAATATGACTAATAATACTGATAATAACACTGACAATAATACTGATAATAATACCGACAACAACATGGACAATAACACCGATAATAACATCGACAATAATACTGACAATAACATGGACAATAACACCGATAATAACATCGACAATAATACTGACAATAACACTAATGACAACTCTACCCAACCTTGTAATTATAGCGATGCAGATGATAATGCAGTAGATTTACCAAACGGTGCTTGTTGTAGCAGTGGAGGCCAATGTGCATCATATAATTGCAATTATTCTACCTGGACTTGTGAAGCGTGGGACAGTGACGGAGATGGCATGCCCGATTATTGGGAAGACCAATATGGACTTGATCGCGACAATGCTTCAGATAGTTTATATGATCCAGATAATGATGGACTNAACAACTTACAAGAAGCACAAAATGGAACTAATCCAAATGTTGCAGATACTGATGGTGATGGAATATATGACTCGATCGATCCCAACCCAAATTACCCTAACATCATAGATGCTGATGGTGATGGTTGGAGTGATGAAGATGAAATTACTTGTGATACTGACCCTAATGATCCATCAAGCGCACCTGTAGATGCGAATGGAGATGGCTTATGTGATGCATTTAACTATTTGACTGCAGGTACTGACGAAACGACATATGTTGCTTGGGTTGATGATGCAACCATGGTTGATACTACATTAACCACAGAAAATCTTACTGCAAACATAACCTATACTTTGACTTGGTATCTAAATAAGAGCATAGATGGAGATGACACTCCTGACATCAATATAGACGAAGGAGAATTCACAATAACANATTCCAATGGCCAACAAAATACCGAACAATTCTTAATTCACGGTCCAAATACCGCATTTGGATTAACTGAAGGATGGCATTGTGTTCATGCNGATTTGAACTATGCCCATAATGGGGCAATCATAACCATAGAATCAGACGACGCATGCTTCGATGTAATTTCACCGCAGGATGCTGACCAAGATGGATATAATTCAACTACTGATTGTGATGATAACAATCCAGATATTAATCCAGGACAAGAAGATGTATGGAATAATATTGATGACAACTGTAACGACGTTATTGATGAATACCAAACCAGATTGGGCAACGCTTCATTAGAGTTAGACTGGAACACAGTTGGATGGTATGTTAGAAATGGCAATCCTGATTATTTAGGCCATGAGATTGATTGGTTGCCAGGTGGCCATCGTGCTTATCGATTTTTAGCATCTCAAGATCAAGTATTCGATTGGGGTAGCGCTTCAGCCATCAATAATTTCATGAACGCNTCGAATGTTGAAACCACATTATCTGATCTAGGTATGGACGAGAGCAATCTTACCATTTCAATGACTACAATGGATTTAGGTACTGATACCGAAGGCCTTGAATGGTCTTACGACGATAGTACTAAAATTGAAACCAGACATTATTCCGGAGGCATGTTCATCATTTTACTAGATGGTGTGCCAATTTTAGAATCATCTGTCGGCTTTACTGAATACCTAAACTACTCGGAATATTTCTCCGGTACAACAGTTAATCCACAAGTTACGATGAATGGAACTTCAGATGTTGCTCAAGTGGTAAATCTATGTGATGGAGGCAATTGTGATGCTGACCAATCTAGAATGGCTGGCGCATTCTGTGAAGACTTTAACGGCTTGATCAGTTTTACCTTTATTTCACAAGAAGCAATTGTTCAAACAGAATATGAAGAAACCCGAGCCGAAGCAATTCAGCTAGGAGTTGTTACCTCAATTACCGATCTTCTTGTTAACGGGGAAGAGTGGGTTGGAGCTCAATTTTCTGAATTTACTGCCCGAGCAAGTTCAGAAGATTAAGCAAATAATTGAGTTAATCTACAGTCATTATATTTGTTGTACTGTCTAATATAGCNCAGCGCCAAAATGCGCAAGCACGCCGATTTTTCTAGCGAAATAAATACTATATNCCAAGTTCTTAACGTTTAATCATGTACTGTAGAGTTAACCACATACAATTTGATGCGTCAAAAGAACACGAAATAGTTGAACTGCTGGAAAGCAAGCGGGAAACAATGATGTCACTGCCTGGCATTCAGTCAATTTGTACCATTGTTACTGGCGAGGGTGAAATAACCAGTTTCGCAGTTTATGANACCAAAGAAAACTTCGATGCCGCCTCACCTGAAGTGAGGGAGCTCATGGGTGGTTTTGCAGCCTACTTCACTGCTCCACCAGTGAGTAAAGAAGGGCCCTCAGTATTCTACATGTGAACTCTCAATTCTAAATTTAAGACTGGAAATTTGGGAGCTCAATAATTGGTAATTTCTCTTATACATTTTTGTGGGGATTCACACCCGAAGGTGATAATTTCGAGAATTCCATTCAGTATTGTTCTAGAACAAGTTCAGTGGTGGTTGAGCCAATTTCATTCGGAGCAGCCATCCACATCTTGTCGAGCAATGCTCNNAGNGCCATTGTATCATCGACGTGAACTANAGCAACNAGNTCNGCATCNCCNGANACCTCATAGATGATTTCTATTCCATCCCATCCAGTAACCTCTGAAGCAAATGAACCTATTTCAGCACCTGGNAGAACCTTGATTCTAACNANNGCAGTAAGTCCAACTCCNCCNTCTCTAATGGTATAACCNCTNATAATACCCTCATCTTCCATTTTTNTGACGTGGGTTCTAATGGTTCTNTCTGANGCACCAATGTCTCTTGCTAACTCAACATANGACATTCTCCCATTTTTTCTAAGGTGTGCTAGTATGGCTCGGTCTATTTCTGCAATCCGTGGCATGACTANCCGTTTACTTGTTCGTTTATTAAACCTCGGAAAACAGTCAATAAAGTCTATATTTAGTATAAATATAATAAAATTATCTGATTTTTTACCGAATACTGGTAATTTAAACACGTCAAAATCATCGAAAAATAACATTTTCACGCCCGTTTTATTGAAAGAGTATCTACCGTTGGGCGTAACAGGGACGAAGATGGCCGGACATATTTCAGGATTAAATGCTAGAATGATTCTAGATAGCCGTGGAAATCCAACAGTCGAAGTTGATTGTTATGTGGACGGTGTATTAAAGGGAAGGGCAGCGGTCCCTTCAGGGGCTTCAACTGGAGCGTATGAGGCGCTNGAAATGCGTGATGGTGATCAAAGCCAATACCTCGGTAAAGGTGTAAGGCAGGCTGTAAATAATGTGTCTGAGCGAATAGAAGAAGCATTGGTTGGCTTACCGGTAGATGAACAAAAAGTCATTGACGAAGTTATGATTGAATTAGACGGCACCCCAAACAAATCATCTCTGGGCGCTAATGCAATGTTGGGTGTCTCTCTTTCTTGTCTTCATGCTGGAGCAGCAATTCATGAACTACCTTTGTGGAAGTACATTGGNGGAGTTGCNGGAGGCCTAATGCCGGTACCTATGTTGAATATCTTAAACGGTGGAGCTCATGCTGCAAGCAATGTTGATGTTCAAGAATTCATGGTAATGCCGCACGGTTTTGATACTTTTGAAGAAGGACTGAGGGCAGGAGTTGAAACATATCATTCCTTGAAAAAAGAACTCAAAGCGGATGGTCTTCTAGGAGGAGTCGGGGATGAAGGAGGCTTTGCACCAAACCTTCCAGCCAACGAAGAAGGCCTGAAATACATGGTCAGAGCAATAGAAGGGGCAGGATATTCGATTGATCAAATGGGCATTGCTCTAGATGTTGCAGCAACTGAATTCCATGATGATAANGGGTATCACATGGATGGTAAAATACTCACTAGTGAACAATTAGCAGATCTATACTCCGGTTGGCTGGATGAGTACCCTATCTTATCGATTGAAGATGGATTTGGTGAAGATGATTGGAGAGGATGGTCAAATTTCACAAATAGAGAAGGTCACAGAGTTCAAACNGTGGGCGATGACNTATTTGTNACCCAATCAGAGAGACTGTCTCAAGGAATTGAAATTAATGCTGCCAATGCGATGCTGGTTAAAGTAAACCAGGTTGGCACAGTTACTGAAACTCTAGAAGCGATGGATTTAGCAACATCCCATGGATTTAACAATGTTATTTCTCATCGAAGNGGTGAAACAGAAGACGTAACAATTGCTGATTTAGCAGTCGGTACTAGGGCCGGACAAATCAAAACAGGTGCACCTGCACGTTCAGATAGNGTAGCAAAATACAACCAATTGCTAAGAATCGCAGAAGATGTCAAAGAATACCGCTCCCCTTTCTAAGTCAAGGAATTTAACAGTGCTTTAAATGGGTCATTTTTTGACTTTGAAGCATGAAGAACAAGTTTGTCTGTTTATTTGTAGCCTGTCTAATGATTTCTGTAGTCCCAATGAATGTATCAGCGGACAAAGCCGATGATATTCCCACCAATGCGTCNAATACCGGGATACACGAATCACTTGTAGCCGCACTAACTCACGCTGATTTGATAGCCACCTTGCAAGGTGATGGGCCATTCACCGTGTTCGCCCCAACTGATGACGCATTCACTGCAGCTGGTATCGATTTATCCACCTTTGATACCGATGAAGAGAATCAAACTCTAGTCGATATTCTAACTTACCACGTCGTTTCTGGCAACGTTACGTCCTCGGATTTGACCGATGGCATGACTGCCACAGCGCTAAACAACGACAATCTAACATTTACTGTCAATGCAGACAGTGTTCTAGTCAACGACGCTAATGTTGTAACTGCTGATGTAGAATCATCCAACGGAGTAATCCATGTGATTGACAAGGTCTTGATGCCTCCAGCGGACCTTGTTGACATCCCAAGTGTAGCAACAGGAACAGGCATTCACACAGCACTAGTTGCTGCATTGTCACAAGCGAATCTAGTTACTACCCTGCAGGGCGATGGACCATTCACCGTCTTCGCCCCAACTGATGACGCATTCACTGCAGCTGGAATTGACTTGTCGACCTTCGATACTGACGAAGAGAATCAAACTCTAGTCGATATTCTAACNTACCACGTCNTTTCTGGTAGCGTAATGTCTTCTGATTTGACTGANGGTATGACAGCNGCAGCANTAAACANNNATAANCTAACCTTTACAGTGACTNNTGACGGAGTNAAAGTCAACGACGCTAATGTAGTCACAGCNGACGTAGCGGCATTAAACGGAGTAGTCCATGTAATNGACAAGGTGCTAATGCCACCAGCCGACGTCCCAGCGGACGTTCCAGCCTGTGACTACACTGTTGGAATTGGACTATCAGGCATGGCATTCAACCCNTCAACCTTGGAAATTACAGTCGGACAAACAGTATGCTGGCAATGGACAGACTCTTCNATGACCCACAATGTAATCGAAGTTGACGGTGAAAGATCAAGCGTTTATGTCGAAGGCGGAGTAAACTCAGGCGATCCAGCAAAAACTGTTGACTTCAGGCATACATTTACCGAAGACAACACAACATTCTACTATGTATGTGAGCCACACATCACTGCGAACATGTTTGGTAAAGTGATTGTTGGAGACGGCGGAGTGGTTGTATCCGAAGACACAACACCAACAACGACTGATAAGGATTCAGACAGTAATACACCAGGTTTTGTCTCAATTACCGCAGTAATTGCATTAATTGGTGCACTGTTATTTACTAGATACAAAAGAGACTAATCACTAGTGTCCTCCATGAAAAATTGATAGCGGAGGCCCATGTCACACGCGCATGGGT
This sequence comes from Methanobacteriota archaeon, assembly GCA_002729095.1. GTDB lineage: Archaea > Thermoplasmatota > Poseidoniia > Poseidoniales > Poseidoniaceae > MGIIa-L1. The sequence continues at coordinate 1,268 of PBWC01000021.1, read as the reverse complement.
CTTCGCCGTCACATCGTCCCAGTAGCTTTGTCATTGGTGTTCTTGATACTGGCTAGAGAAATCTACCCCTACTCAACACCGACAAACGATGTTCTAGTGGATGGATTTGAGATTGTCAAAGTCGCTGATAACATTGGCGGACCTACATGCCTTGAGTGGGCTGATAACAATACTCTGTTGATGTGTGATAGAGACGGTGGCCGGATAATCATATTCAATGTCTCTGATGATTTTTCCTCCCGTACAATTTTAACAGGCCTGGATAAGCCACACGGCATTCATTTCACAAATTCTAACCTATTTGTATCTGAATACGGCATGCTCTCGAAATATGACAGAGGTGTAGATTGGCAGTTGTCAAATAGAGTAGTGCTAATTGACGATATACCTACAGGTAATCACCAAACCAATGCTATTAATGCGCTTCCAAATGGTACGTTAATTTGGCATTCTGGGTCAACATGCAATATCTGCCAAGAAGACGATCCTCGCAATGCTGCCCTGCTATGGGTTGACCCTGAAACTGGCGATCATGGAGTCATAGCATCAGGAGTTAGGAATTCATTTGACGGTGTATGGATTGATTCTATGGGCTACCTTTTCACTGATAATGGTAGAGATTGGGAAGGAAATCATCCACCCGAGGAAATCAATTTACTGGTAGAGGGAGAATCATACGGGTGGCCAGATGACGATCCAGATAACCCAGTACCGGAAGGAACCCAAGGTCCTATAGCAAAATGGACTCCGCATACATCGGTGAATGGTATTGATGTTAGGCCTGAGAACTCATCACTTCCAGGCTTATCACAAGGAAATGGATATACCGTTTATGCCACTGTCTATGGTTCGTGGAATACTTTGATTCCAAAAGGACATCAAATTATTAGAGTAGACTTCACTCCATCATTTGATGAAAATGGTAATTTTTCAAGCTGGGATAGTGAAGAGACAGTATTCGCAAAGAATGTTGGAACACCTCTTCCGTTGAGGTTTAGTCCATCTGGTGAATTGTATTATGCAATATTTGGTGGAGGGGGGACTTTGTACAAGGTGGTATCAACTCAAACTTAATGCCAATTCTTCTAAATTTTGTCCTTCTTTAAGCATAGATCGAATGTATCGTGGGATTATGTGCTGTGAAAATTCAAGATCTAAAATATCGCCTACCCATTCTAGAGTATTTTCTGAAATCTTGATATCTTTGTCACCATCATATGCGGTCCAAATTGAGCACCCGTCATCATCTCTATCTTTCACTTGTCTAT
>PBWC01000020.1 GCA_002729095.1 Methanobacteriota archaeon | reverse complement strand
CTGTCAATTCTCCAGAAGAATATCTTGTACATGCAACTACATGCAAATCTGGATTAGGTAATCCAATTATTTGTCGCTGGCGAGCAGAAGAAGTTGGCCTGTGGATGGACTTCTTAGATTTGGATGGCGACGGCCAACCTGATAGTGGTACAACAGGTAATGAGAATGGAGGAAGAGTATCTTACATTCATTACGCTGAACCATTCCCAGAAATGCTAGACTTATCTCATCTAGGCTATTCAGATGAACCAGTTCACGTTACAACTGCCGCGGTTGAAGTACTTTCAACAAGCGTTGGAACAGGAATCATCTATCTTATCGATACAACAGAGTACACATTAGTAGATGGGCAATTTAAATTTAAACCTAAATTAATTAGAGATTGGGAAATTCCAACAGCAAATGACCATTGCTATGGTGCTGATTGCGTAGAACATCCTCATGATGATGAATGGTTGTTATTTTCACCTCATAATCTAGATAGTGCTTATTTCCCAACAACAGAAATCGAAGATCAAAGTAGAGGTGGAGATTGGGATGCAAGGTTATACATCTCACATTATCATGCTGGCTTGTGGGTTGTTGACATCGAGACATTGGTATCTCCTACCAATCCCGACGACAGAGTTGCTACGCACACAGAAGCAACGGTTGCTTGGTATCTCCCCCACGGAGAAGATGGACAGGTTCTAGGCTCAGATTTCTACGACTTTTCATGGGTTCCTTATTTATGGGCGGTTGAACATCACAACGGAATAACATATTCATCTTGTATTTCTACAGGACTTTATGTTACACAATTAGATATAGATAAACCATATTTGGGTTATGATATTTGAGGTGAAAATTTGAAACGAATTTTAGTTGCGGTCTTCTTGACTATCATAATGTGCACTCCGGGGTGCATGTCAACTTCAGAGTCAGAATTTTTCGGTAGTTTTCACGGGGACCTGATAGAAAATGGAAAAAGAGCCAATGATTTTACACTGATAACACACGAAAATCAAACGTATAATTTCAAAGAATCTACAGAAGGAAAAGTAGTAATCATCGCCTTTTTATTCACTAATTGTTATGATATTTGTCCGATTGTCACCCACAATTTAAGAATAGTTCACGAATCATTAAATCAATCCCAACTGGATAAAATAGAGTTTCTAACTATCACAGTAGATCCTTGGAGAGACAACACCTCAATTCTAAACGAATGGAAATTAGGTACCAAATCTAACTGGACCCACTTAACAATAAATGATGTCGACCCAGAATCGGCTGAATTCATTCAACTGAGCGAGGTCTGGAATAATTTCAATGTAGGATTTTCAATAGAAACCAATCAAACCGAAGAGACTTCAGGTAGACACCACCCTGGAGATTACGATATCGACCACTCTACCGGTACAGTCCTTGTTGACCATAATGGATATCAGCGAATTTGGTGGGGTGATTTTGACTGGATTATCGACCTTGTCCAAGAAGACTTACTAGAACTAGTATCACAAATAGATGAAAGTTAACATCACTATTTTACATGTTAAGGAAACTAAATTCCACTAAAAGGCTAATCATTAAGAGGGGACATCTGTGGGATTCAATCATGGCAACTGTACGATTGAATCAGAAGAGCCGAGCACTAACCCGCTCAGTTCCTGATTCATTTCATTCAGCATTAGCCAATTACTTTGGTAGTGGGCCAACCGACATTGACCTCGCTAGAACCCAGCACAATGAGTATTGTGAAGCAATGAGGGCATGCGGCATAGAAGTTACNGTTCTTCCCGCTGATGAAAACCACCCGGACTGNATTTTTGTTGAAGATCAAGCCGTAATTATCGANGGGCACGTTTTACTTCCCGTACCAGGACACCCATCAAGANTNAATGAGCAACCACCCATTGCAGATTATCTNATTGAAAAAATGGGAGGCGCCCAAATCTGCCGAATGAGNGGNGATGCTAGAATGGACGGGGGNGATATTCTACGTCTNGGAGATTTATTTTTTGTTGGNCGNTCCTCAAGAACCAATGATGAAGGAATTAANGAGTTAGAAGATTTACTTCATCATCTAAACTATGAATTAAGAGTAATCGATATCCCNGAGGGCGCCTTACATCTAACNAGTATNGCATCTACTCCNACAGACGAAGTCATTATTGCACCNAAAGGNCTTCTCCCCGAAGATGCCTTTGGAGANCTGCCAGAAGGATCNAGAGTTTATTGGATGCCAANNGAAGAGACCTATGGATGTAATACAATAGGCCTTCCNGGAAATAAAGTATTAGTTGCAGAAGGATATCCGGCCGTGATATCNAAAATGAAGGAAATAGGTTTAGAACCAATTGTCTTGGATGTCAGCCAATTTAGAGCAGGCGACGGTTCACTAACNTGCTGCTCTCTGTTCTATTGATTATTCAAATCTTGCATTTGGCTCAAAAACCAAGTTGTACCACTTGTTTAGTTCAGTAATAATTTCATTTTCCATTTTACTAATTAGAGATCCACCATTCCAATTACTTCTAGTATTATCAACNAATAAGTAACTNTTTTTAGATGCGATNAATTGCAAATTCTTCTGATGGTCTANGTATAATCCAATTTCAAAAACCAACCAAGGTTCGTTNTAATCAACCAGTTTGACGAATTTTTCGCTAAAAATAAAACTTACAAAATCTTCNANNGTATAGAATGAACACAAANTNCACAATGTATTCANCAAATTAACAGATTCTTCAGATAAGTCATCNGGGGTCTCATCAATATTCTTTGATTTCACCATTGTTAGTAATGGTAAACCCTCGCCCATATTCAAATTGTANTTACCANAATTGATAATTATATTTATTCAATTCTCCAAACAACTATACGATAAATCACNTTATCATGTGTATGGAATGGGAGGCTTTAGCATATTTATTGGCATTATTATGTGCCGGCGTAATAACTCCTGGGCCCAATAATATGACCTGCACAGTTCATGCTGCAATACATGGTAAGAAAAGTAATTATCCGTTGATAGCCGGAATGGCTTTAGGTTTCATTTCAATACATTTTATCTGTGGATTAGCAGTCGATTCTTTTGACCAAGAAAGCACAGTAGGAGAGATTCTTAACATAATAGGTTCAATTTTTATGTTCTTAATTGCTATTGCAATAATTGTGCTNGGCCANTCAAACCGAGTTTTGGAATTTCCCGAAACTATTCCNAAAATTGGTTTTAAAACCGGAGTTTTAATGCAGTATGTAAATGGAAAGGAATGGATGTTAGTGTTCATGATAATGTCTAAACTACTAACTGATTTTGGCGGTGGCATCTTAGGTATAATCACGATTTCAACAATCACTACATCAGGTGGAATTATCGCGATGCTGCTATGGTCGAATGTGGGCTCTAAGATTAAGTCCAAACTCGAACAACCCGGATTTTTGAAACTCTCCTTTACAACACTTGGAATATTATTGTTTATATTAGCAACAATTCTAACGGTTAGAGAAATATGAAACTCATATTTGAAATATTAATTTACCATTTAATTTCACTACCATCATAAGACATAAATTTCCCACTATCATCTAAAGAATGGTGCTCAACTAAAGTCATCATTCCGTTAACACTGTCTTCTAGCTCAACAGGAGCTCTATCGCCCCCCATTCTGGTTTTTACCCAACCCGGATGTAATATTAAAAAAGATATATTATGTTCAACACATTCCTTTTTCATTGAAACAGCGAACATATTCAACGCAGTCTTTGAAGCTCTATAGGCGTATGATTTCCCAATTTTACAATCATCTATCGACCCCATTAGACTACTGATCATAACAATTTTTGTTAAATTGGCACCACACAATTTTGGGTATAGCGATTTAACCATTCTTACAGGCCCTAGAGAGTTAATATTCAGAACTTCTAAAGCCCAGTCATCATCTATTTCTTCTATCGACCGCCATCTACCATCTGGCACCCCAGCGTTATTTATTAGCAAGTCAACATTCTCTTCAATTTTAGATGAAAAATTTGCGATTGAATTATTATCAGTTACATCGAGTTGAATACAAATTAGATTATTGTTTTGGATAATTTCTAACCCATCAAGATTTTTTCTGTATCCNGCGTAAACTTTCCAACCNTCATCNATTAGGCGNGACGTCCAAAAATTACCAATTCCTCTATTTGCACCTGTAATAACNGCCACTCGCATACAATTAGCAGAAGGACGAAAGAATAGAACTTTACTGAAAATCACCATCCAACATCGAAATCATCACCTATTTTACTGGATGGTGAACTTACAACTTTCTGGACATTAAAATTTTCGTCAACCTCATCCTTTACAACATCAATCGGCTTTGCATCAATCGGTTTTTCAACGGTTTTTTTTGTAGCTTGAATCGGTTTAGAAATAAATTTTTGACGAGATTCGACAGACACAATCTTCAATCCATATTTAGGTTCAATTGAATCTTTATTATTAACAGAAATTTTATCATCGATTACGATATTCTCTTCTCCCGCCTTTAACTCAGCAAATCCCTTTTCAAGCGCATCTTCTAAATTAGGGACATCCTTCTTCCGAGCCATGATAATGGATATTTATCTATCAAATTAATCCTCTTATTGTTTGATTTTTTAATAAAGGGATTCTTGAATATTGACATACTGGCTTAATCATGCGAGTTGGAGTACTAGTCAATCCTGATGCCGGGCTAGGTGGAAAATTGGGATTCAAGGGCAGCGACGGTCGCGCTAAAGAGGCAAGGGCTGCAGGCGCTGAAGATAGAGCAGGCCCACGAATGGCACAGTGCCTATCTAAATTAGAAGAATTATTGAGTAGCGGTTTGAATAGAGTCAATGCAAATCCTGAATTTTATACATGGAATGGAAGAATGGGAGGGGACTGGTTAAATGATTTTGATTTCATAGATCTAGGGTCATCTCCAAAAGAGACCTCGGCACAGGATACATCTAGATTGGTAAATGACTTAATTTCTAATCAAGTAGATATTATTCTTTATGCTGGTGGAGACGGAACTACACGCGACATAGTCAACGCTATGGAAGGAAATGAAACTCCTTTGATAGGTGTCCCAGGTGGAGTAAAAATGCACTCAGGTTGTTTTGCCACCACTCCCAATGCAGCCGCTGAAGTTCTACTTTCATTTTTACAAGGCGACTTACTATCCAGTATAACAGAAGTCATGGATCTAGATGAAGAGGTTTATTTGAAAGGCGAGTGGAAAGTAAAGATGTATGGAGAAGCATGGACGCCCGCAAGCCCGCGTTTTATGCAAGGTTCGAAACAACAAGTAGAAAGGGCATCAGAAGATGAAATAATCGAAGGACTTGCTAATCATGTGTCTGATTTGATTAAAGATGATGAAAAATTGATGGTTATTTTTGGTAGTGGGGGAACAATAAGCCGCATAGGGGCCCATTTAGAATTGGGATTAACACTACTTGGGATTGACATATATCATAATGGCGAAGTTTTCACTGACCTTAACGAACAACAACTTTTAGAAAAAATAGAACCTCACGATGGTGAAAAACTTCTACTTCTTTCACCAATGGGGGGCCAAGGGTTCCTCATTGGCCGTGGAAATTTACAGCTATCCCCCAACGTATTGACTGCTATTGGACAGGAGTCGATTTTAGGGGTAGCAACACCTTCGAAATTAATCGGGTTAAACTTCTTGAGAATCGATACTGGCGACCCAGAGCTAGATTTAAAGTTCCAAAAAAGACGATTCATAAAGATGCTTCAAGGCTATCGAACCACCAGAGTAATCAGAGTTCTAGATTCTTAACTAATGCTCTTTCCAGACGAAGCCATTAGTAAACCAAGGAATGGAGGACTTGGTCTACCCGGCCTTGATTTGAATTCTGGATGAAATTGAACCCCTACATAGTAAGGGTGATCTTTCAATTCAAATATTTCACACCTCTGCCCCGTTTCGTCCTTTCCAACAAATACTAATCCAGCCTTCTCTATATCGTCAATCAAATCAGGATTAACCTCATATCGGTGCCTGTGTCTCTCATTTACACTTTCACTTTCTCCATATAGAGACTTAATTTTGCAATTATCGACCTGCCATAATGTAGGCCTGCTACCTAATCTCATCGTACCTCCAAGGTGGGTTTTAGAAATTTCAGGCATAAAAATTACTGCTGGGAAATCGGGATTATCTTNAAATTCAGTTGAATTTGCATTGGTTAAGTTTAGCACGTTTCGACAGAACTCTATAGTTGCTATTTGTAATCCAAGACAAATACCTAAAAATGGCACCTTTGAAGTTCTAGCATATTGAGCAGCCAATATTTTTCCTTCAATTCCACGGTCACCAAATCCTCCAGGAACAAGAATTCCATCTGAGGATTTTANCATATCCCAAGAATTCTCAAATTCTTCATTATTTTTATTTTTCCAAGAATCTTCTAAGTGGCTAGCCTCNATCCAATNAATTNTCAATTTNCTATTCACTTCCATTGCAGCGTGCTGGAGACTTTTTATCACNGAAAGATAAGCGTCTGANAATTCNGTATATTTTCCAACCATTGCAATACTAACTTCTTCAGTNAATGTATCTAGGTTTAGCGCCATCTTTCTCCATTCAGAAAGAAGTTTAGTTGCATTACAGTCGACATTTAGTATATTACAGAGCCCTTGACTTTCAAGCATTAATGGAACATGGTAGATATTGGGGACATCGTGCGTAGACATTACAGCATCAGGCGAAACATGACAAAAAGCNGCTAATTTTTCTTTAGTTTCATCGGTCATTGGACTAGTCGATCTACAAACAAGAATATCGGGTGTTATTCCTAACCCTCTTAATTCTTTTACAGAGTGTTGGGTTGGCTTGGTTTTTTGCTCTCCCACAGGNCCCATTACAGGAACCAATGAAACATGCACGAATGAAATATTTTCTCTTCCCACTCTAAATTGAAATTGTCTTAAAGCTTCAACATAAGGCGCAGATTCAATATCACCAACAGTTCCACCAAGCTCGATAATACAAGCATCGGGAGGACCATCACTTCCATCCGCCGAGACATGAGCAACCTCTTCAATCCAATCTTGTATTGCGTCTGTTATATGTGGAATAACCTGTACGGTTTTTCCTAAATAATCGCCTTTTCTTTCGGCTTCGATGACTTTAGAGTAAATTTTTCCAGTCGTTAAATTATTATTTTTGGCTAAATTAATATCGAGAAAACGCTCATAATTACCTAAATCTAGATCCACTTCTCCNCCGTCATCTAAAACAAAAACTTCCCCATGTTCAAATGGAGACATTGTTCCTGCATCACTATTCAAATAAGGATCGATTTTCACAGATGTAATTTTCAGACCCGCGCTTTTCANCAAAACACCAATACTGCTCGCAGTAACCCCTTTTCCAAGTCCTGAAAGAACTCCTCCGCTGACTACGACGTACTTCATGATACACCAACGGGATTTTTACCACCGATGCCTCCTTAATCAATATACCTAAGAAAANGAGTAAAATTGTTGANTTGTAATTTCAAAAATAGCGAACTATCAAGGAGTATATTGTACAACCCATACCTGAGGCCAATGGAAGAAATACCCGAAACCATGCTCGCCTGGACAAAATCCAGCGACGAAATAGGGGGTTTTTCATTAGACGAACATTTAATTCCAATGCCTCAAGAGAATGAGGTATTAGTCAAGACACACTCAACATCTATTTGTGGTACTGACATACATATTTGGAAATGGGATCAGTGGGCAAGAGAAAATGTTCCAATAGGCACAATTACTGGTCACGAGACATGTGGAACCATAGTCGCTTTGGGTAATAATGTAGATTCACACGAAATTGGCGATAAGGTAGCTATTGAGTGCCATTTGGCATGCTGGGATTGCCCAAGATGTGATGAAGGAAATGCTCACATTTGTGAAAGAGGAGAGATATTCGGCGTACATACTAACGGAGCATTTGCGCCTTATTTTACAATTCCAGCAGTAAATGCTCGAAAATTACCAGNCAATCTGAGTATGGAAAACGCATCAATTCAAGACCCCCTCGGCAATGCAATTCATACTTTAACAGGAGGCCCGGTTAAGGATTCAACAGTTGCAATTCACGGACTTGGCCCTATTGGATTATTTGCAGTAAATGCNGCTAAAGCAATGGGTGCAAGCAAGGTTATTGCAATTGACTGGGACAATCAAGAAAGGATGAACTTAGCAAAGAAAGTAGGTGCTGACTTGGTATTAGGCAAAGATAACGACATTATTGCGGAGATTTTGTCGAATACCGACGGCAGAGGNGTCGATAATTCATGCGAGTTTTCTGGCTCCCCTCAAGCACTTTCAAATGCGATTAAAAGCACAAGGATGGGGGGCTATGTCAATATTTTGTCTGTATACGGAGAGAATATGCCAAATGTACCAATGAATGATGTTGTGTTTAGGTACTTACATGTTAAAGGAATTAATGGTAGGAAAATGTGGTCCACATGGGATATCATGAAAGATTTACTTGAGCAAGNAAAAATNGATATTAATACACTCATNACCCACAGAATGCCATTTGAAAATTTTGANGAGGCTGTGCAACTNGCAATCAGTGGTAATTGTGGGAAAGTGGTTTTAGAATTTTAANCNCCAATCCACTTGTATCTTCTAGCCCCTTCTTGAACACCCTCTTCTCCAATTTCAACCAAAGCGAATTCACCCTCAGGTTCAACAACACTTCCGTCTTGTAGTCCTTTGTGTAGATTTTCATAAGTTATATGATCAATAGCAACTCTTCCTGCAAGGCGTTCAAATAGATGCCATCNTGAAACAACTTCTCTCCATCGTGGACTTACTTTTGCTTCAAACACNTTTGCTTTAGCCCCTGAACCATACCCGCAGAGGCCAAATAGCATATTGTCAAGATTGATGTTTTCTTCAAGGTCAGATTCAAAAGTCGACATTAAGGCAAGGAAAATAGATCCAGTATATTGATTTCCAATCAAACTACTGGCACGTTGACCTTTTTCTATTCGACTAGCATGGAATTCGAGATATTCAGGTGTTTTAGATATAGCTCTTCTATATCCGTCCATCGCTTTTTCCCATATNTCAATTATTACAGGGTCATCAGAATTATGGAACTCTGGTGATGGACCNATTTGTTCNGCAACGGCNGCCCACATATCTGTCTTCTCTCTATCATGTCTGAAGACATCAGGAAACATTCTTTTTGCCTGGAAAGCATAAGGCAAATGCATGATAATTCTGCCCCACTGTTCGGTTAACCTTTCATCATTTTCGGAATCATATCGCCCCATTTTTCCTGCTTTTTCAGCAAAATTATGGAATGCTTGCCTTACTGCTTGTTGGTAACAACGGTTCGAAAATTGCCCATCAAAAACAGGTTCATCACGATGGACACTTACCTTTTCTTCACCATGTGCAAAAATGCCCAATTTTCTAACAGTAGATGCAGGTAAATGGCGAATCATTCTTTCAACAATACCTTTCTTTATCGACTGACCGGTCTCTTGGGCTAAAGTCATTACATTGCTAATTATTGACCTAAGAGAGACCTCTCTTCTAGGCTTAAAAAAGTCATGAACTGGAGTGGTTGATACTCCAATACAATCAGGGATTTCAAGTAATCTAGGATTTCTTCTAATCAATAATGCACCGCCACCTGCACCTTGAGTGTACTCTCCTGCAGATTCAAGTGCGTATTTTGCATTATCAGAGAAAATGACAATACCGATTCTTTCATCGGAATCGGTTGAACGAGCAACCCAATCAAGGGTTGTATGTAAAGCATCCACGGCCCCAATACAAGCAAAGGTCATATCAACAACATCACAATTTCTGAAACATTCTTTTCCATATCTTTCAGAATATCTCTGAGTTAGCATATCTAGAATATATGTTGCTGTTGGTTTTGCACCATCTAGCGCTGATTCGGTTCCCAAGTACATTCTACCAATATTTTTTGGATCTATGCCATTTCTATCTATAAGGTTCATTACAGCATTAGCGCCCATTGTAGCAGTATCTTCGTGAACATCNGGNATCGCCATGGCCTTGAGCCCCAGTCCCTTATTCAACTTGCCATAATCNGCCCCTCTCAANTCAGCAAAATCTCGCATATCCATATACAATCTAGGAAAATGAATTGCNATATCATCAATACCTACGCTAATCGAGTCACTNGTCCCCATNAGTNTTTATGCGTAATCTTTCACTATTTGAAATACTGTTACGAATCTTCTGAAAATTACCCCTTTTACCNATTATTCAGTAAGTTCAGGAATTTCAACTTCTTGCTTAGCCCATANAACATCATCAATACGCAAAATCGAAATCGAAGCTTCAGTAGCACCAATGATTGCCTGTCTAACAATGCCTAGGGGTTCAACAACTCCATTTGATATCATATCCTCGACTTCGCCATTGAACAGATTAAGGCCATAATTGTGAGAATTTTCGCTAGTTTGTTTTGCAACTACCGAAAGTAATGACTCAATAGGATCAAGTCCACCATTTTCAGCCAACACTCTAACAATAACCTCTAGTCCGTCTGCAAAGGCAGCGACTGCTAGTTGTTCTCGGCCCGGTATAGTTTCAGCATATCTCCGCAAACATCTGGCCAATGCAACATAACTAGCACCCCCCCCAGGAAGTAACCTATCATCAGCATACATTTGGCCGACAACACCTAGACAATCATCAAAACAACGTTCTACTTCACCTACGATGTCAACCGTACTTCCTCTAACGATTATTGTGGCTCCACAACCATTACCGGTTATTATCCANTGCTCCAATCCTCCNAGCATTTCATTAACACTTGATTTACATGTTCCAATACTGTCTTTTTTTGCGCTTAAAACATCATTCACAATTGTTGCATCACATGACATTGAAATTAAATCTAAATCAGATTTTGCAACTCTTCTAAAAGCTTGAATTCCAGATTTAGTTAACTCATTTTTAACATCGTCATCAATACCTTCTTTACACGCTACAACCTCAACACCTAAGGATTTCAAATGTTCAACCTGTGTTAGTAACATCTCCCTTTCTTTCATCCTGAATTGTTCTAATATNCCNGGAGACGTAACATTTAGTTTCATATCAGACGAGAAAGAACGTCTTTCTAAGCCACCATCAATCAATATTATTTTACCATCCTTAATCTCTTTCGGCATTTTCAAATCAATTCTCTTCTTTGCTAAAACCAAACCCTGAACAACTTCAGAGTCTTCAACTACANTACCAGTTTGAGAGATAATTTTTATTTTCTCTTTTTCCATTTTTCTATTTTTATTCATAACATATTTTCCAGCAATTAACGATAATTCACTCACTGTTTGCTTTAGCGATTCATGACCTTTACCAGATAATGCAGATATAGCCGCCTGCTTGAATAATTCTTCATTACCAACAGTAGTATATTTTTCGATTTCACTAATAATTTTCTGCTCCGCCATCCTAAATCCACGTGCAATGACCGCGGGGTGGATGCCTTGGACTACTAGTTCCCAAGCATTTCTNAGCATTTCTGATGATAAGATAACAGTACTTGTAGTTCCGTCTTTAGCAATTTTATCTTGTAGAGAAGAAGCACCAATAACCATCTTAGCAACTGGATGTTCCACTTTAGCAGTTTCTAGCACAGTAACGCCATCATTTGTAACTAAGGTTCTACCATCGTCATCAATCAGTAACTTATCTAGACCTTTAGGNCCAAGAGTAGATCTTATTGCCCCGGCTAGCGCAATGGCGGCCTGCACATTCTTTTTTAGAGCATCTCGGCCGGTTGAACGAGTAGTATCTTTGAGAATTTCACCATCGCCCATAGTTAGCCCACCGGCATCACAGACATAAGCGCGACTCAGTCATCATCTTCTTCAACAACTTCGAAGTCAGCATCNACAACATCATCTCCGCCGACGTCAATATCACCATCTTCTTCACCAGAACCATCCTGTTGTGCCATTTCTGCNGATGCTGCTTCGTATAGTTTAGCCGAAACAGAATGCATTGCCTCTTCGACTTCCTTTACTTTGGCTTGTATTGCTGCCTCATCAATGTCTTCTAAATCCAATGGTTTTCCTTCATCATCCTGAACTAACTTTTCTAATTCATCCAACTGAGTTTTTACAGGGTCTACTTCTGAATCCTCTAANTTATCTGCAGCTTCGTCTAGGGTCCTTCTGGTTTGGTATACTACTTGATCAGCCATATTCCTAAGCTCAACTTTTGCTTTCCTTCTTTGATCGTCTTCTGCGAATTCTTCAGCTTCTGCTATCTTGGCCTGAATTTCATCTTCGCTCAAAGAGGTTTGAGATTCGATTTTTACAGATTGCTCCTTCCCAGTTCCCATATCTTTAGCACTAACATTAACTATACCGTTTGCATCTATATCGAACGTCACTTCTATTTGTGGAACGCCCCTTGGAGCAGCAGGAATGCCAACCAAGGTAAACTCGCCCAATGTCACGTTATCCTTAGCGAATTCTCTCTCTCCTTGTAGTACATGAATTGTGACTGCTGGTTGGTTATCACTAGCGGTTGAATAAATTTCAGACCTACGTGCTGGAATGGTTGTATTTCGTTCAATCATTGTAGTCATAACACCTCCAAGGGTCTCAATACCTAAGGTTAGTGGAGTTACATCCAACAACAAAATATCAGACACGCCCTCGTCGCCAGCGATTATTCCAGCCTGTAAAGCAGCGCCCATGGCAACAGCCTCATCTGGATTGATTCCCTTGTAAGGAGCCTTNCCAGCNTCCTTTTCAACAGCCTCTTGAACTGCAGGCACTCTAGTAGATCCTCCAACAAGAATTACCTTGTCGACGTCACCCTTTTTCACACCAGCATCTTTCATTGCTTGCCTAGTCGGGGCCATGGTTTTCTCAATTAATTTTGAAATCAGGTCTTCAAATTTAGCCCTTGTCAAGGNCATATCTAAGTGTTCAGGCTGACCATCAACCATAGTAATGAAAGGCAGGTTAATCTGAGTTTGTTGGGTCCCAGAAAGCTCAATTTTAGCCTTTTCAGCCGCTTCTTTCAACCTAGACATCGCTTGTACATCTTTAGACAAATCGATACCAGTGTCCTTTTTGAATTCTTTAACCAGCCAATCAATCACCTTGTCATCAAAGTCATCACCGCCCAACTTATTATTTCCAGCAGTTGCTTTAACTTCGATTTGCGGTTGACCGTCAACTTGGTATATTTCTAGTACAGAAACGTCAAAAGTCCCTCCACCCAAGTCATAGACCAAAATTGTCTGGTCATCATCTTTGTCAACACCATAAGCAAGNGCAGCGGCTGTNGGCTCGTTAATTATTCTCANAACCTCGAGTCCTGCAATACGGCCAGCATCTTTGGTTGCAGTTCTTTGCGCATCGGTGAAATAAGCAGGACACGTAATTACAGCCTGCTTGACTTCTTGACCAAGGTATGCTTCTGCATCCGCCTTCAACTTNTGCAATATGAAAGCAGAGATTTCTTGCGGAGTATATTCCTTGTCATCCACATCAGTCTTCCATTTTGTCCCCATGTGTCGTTTTACAGACAGTAGCGTTCTGTCTGAATTAGTCACAGCTTGCCTTTTTGCGGTTACACCAATCAAACGTTCACCACCATCCTTGGCAAATGCTACNACAGACGGAGTNGTTCTTGCACCTTCAGCATTNGCAATTACCACTGCTTCTCCGTTNTCGATTGTTGCAACACAGCTATTTGTAGTCCCTAGATCTATTCCTATTACTTTACTCATTTATTCACTTCCTTTATTCAAAATATTGGTATTCCACCATCNTCNTCATCATCATCATCACCCAAGTCGACGCTTANGTCTGCGGGGTTTGGAATTTCATCATCCAAGGCTGAACCNTGGGGCGTTAATTTTAGAGTCACATCTAAAATNCCATTTGTTAAAGACCAGTTNACAACATCTTCACATGGGTGAGGTANCTGTATNTTTGCAACTGGTTTTGGTTGAGAGGATTTCATAATTTTTAACTGATTACCATTTCTGATAAGTGATAATTCAACCTCTTCTTCTTCTATATCTTGCTTGAGCGTAAAATCAACAGTTACACACATATTCCACCCATCGAGGTATATGTCATCAACTGGTAGTTTCATAGTGCCCTCATCATCAATATCAATTTCAGGCGTTTTTATTTCTACGGGAACAGCATCAACCTGAACGTCTACTCCAAGGTTGTTCAGTATATCTTCCATCGACTGGCCGGATTGAAACAGTTTGCCTAGATTGGATAAGTCGAAGTTAAAATTAACATCTCCCTTAGCAATCTTTTCAGCGTCAATGCCTAAGTTCTCAAATTGAGATCTAAATTGGGCCATTAACTTTCGAACTTGTTCTTTGCTTAGAGACATTCCCATGCCCTTAAACATCTCAACCATTTGATCAATTAAATCATCTTCCCAGTCTCTATCTGATGCCAAGATATCACCACTACTTAACCATCGGTTACATAGTGCCGAGAACCCCACCATATATGAACTTCTCGAACGTTAGGACATAATTTCGTCATTAATCATTTCATTGCGACGACATCTCAAAACTCCAATAATTATTATCAAAATAACCGATAAGGTGAGGATATTTGCAATTATCATCGCAAGTGAATCAATGGCAATACCGTAAATAAGCCATAGAAATAGTGACAATGCGACAATTCCAAATGTCGGTATTGAGATTCCATCATGCCGTTTGTGAACCCACACCCGTTTTATCTGAGGCCCCCATGCAATGACGCCTATTGCTCCAGCACTTAGTCCGACGATCTCCAGTAATACACTCATATCTGCGTCTGTAACTCCAATCTCTATGATTGCTTTGATTCACAAATTCTATCTATTCCATTTAGCCGGTGGTTTAGAAATATCAAGTTTATCGATTTGTGACCAAGGGACCTCTCGACGTTCTTTTTCTCCAACAACATGCATAATCAATGAGATGCCAAATGGAAGTCTACATTCAATATTCTTTTTATCAATGGCCACTTTTCCAGAAGATGGCTGTTTGTCAAATATTGAAAATATTGACTTTTTATGAGTAACTTTTCCAATCACCTTTGCGCTTCTTTTGGAGAATAATTCATCTATTTCTTCACCTAAACCGAGGCTATGAACGTCTCCTTTTAGCATCAATCCACCATTAAGGTGAACTTCATCCCAAGTGTTGAAACCCTCTAAGGTTTCAATTAAATCTGTATTTAATTTCCCCGGATTAATCTTTTTTAGAATGTCTAGCATACCTTGCTCGTCAACCATTTCAGCCGCTAAATCATCAGGAATTTCTGGCCATTCAAGTCGTTGATGAGTCATTGCAACAATAACCCTAACATTGGGCCCCTCGTCAATTTTCAATCGTTTATTGTGTAAGTCCAATAACAAGCGAGCCTTTCTAGCGATTCTATCCGCCACCCCATCATGATTGTGCTCTCCACCTTTATTTCTAGTCTGGATGAATTGATGTTTTTTGTTTATTATAAACGATCCAGACCAGTGTTTTTGCTCTATTACAAGGATTTCATTACCTCCAATAATTACTAAATCAATTTCTCTACGCCCACCATCTGGATCGGGGATTCTAACGGACTCATAGACTCTCCACCCATTCTTTTTGCCTGCAGCCCTAGACAACTTTGCCAAACGCATTTCTGCAAGTTCTCCGGCTCTGTGAATATCATCCGGTGGGAAGATTTTACGTCTTTCTCGCCACCAAGACCATCGCTTTTTTAGAGACATAAGTTCACCTAAGAAGCTCTGCAACACTCTCAACGATTAACCCGGGGCTTTCATCAGCTCCATCCTCAATGTCTTCTAAATCATCTAATGTAGCCTCACCTGATAGTACTAAGACTCCTAAACACCCAGCCCGACTTGCCATAGCGATGTCAGTATACAACCGGTCTCCAACCATTGCACAACGAGATGGTTGTAATCCTAAATCTTCTATTTTATGAAGAATCATGCCGGGATTGGGCTTCCCTGCAATATGAACAGGATCCACTCCTGTAGTTGTTTTGAACATAGACAAATATGCGCCAACATCTGGTAAACCTCCATTTGGAGAAGGACAGACTAAATCAGGGTGACTTGCGACCATCGGCACTCCTGAATGTAGGTGAACACTTGCTACAGAGATTTTTTCATAATTTATTTCAGTATCATATCCAAGAACTACAAACTGCGGGTTTTCGCTATTGGTAGTTATTCCTACTTCTTCTAACATTTCTTTCATACCACCAGTACCAACCAACCAAGTATCTGTAACATTATTTTTATCTAGCCACACAAGCAGGTCATGGGTGGATAACAACACATCCTCTGCAGTAGCAGGAATCCCCATGCTATTCAATTTCAGCAAATATTGTTTAACAGAACGACTTGAATTATTTGATAAGAAAAAACGTCGAATACCTCTTTCATTACACCTTTCAAGGAATTCTAAGGCCCCTGGAATCAACTCACCACCTAGATATATTGTACCATCTAAATCTAGAAAAACCGCGTCGATGCCGTCTAAGTTTTTATTCATACTATCACCTAAAACATCAGAGTCTTGAACATAAACCATGGTGAATGTAGATTTTCTTGTGCCTCTTTACTAGCAATCATTTCCGTCATCATTTCTTGCAGAGCCGGCTTTTTACTAGCCTTACCAACAAACCAATTCAGTAACCACTTCCGGCGGCTTAGTTTTTGCATATTATATGAATTTTTTAACTCAGGACCAAGTGCCTTCCATAATTCATCTTGATATTCCTCGTGAGGTAATTGTTCTATGATATGTCTTGCAGCCATTTCCCCGCTAACCAATGCATTTCCAACACCCTCGCCTGAAAAAGGATCGACTAGCGATGCAGCATCACCAACCAATCTGACACCATTCATAGTATTCCTGCGAGGTTGTAATTTCTCTTTTTTACGCGGAGACCCGAAAGGTAATTGCCATCCTTTGGCACTTCCTGGAACTAATTCAGCCTCGCTAAATCTTTCTTTGAATAGCGGGTGATTCGCTATTACATCTTTCTGCATTGCCTTCAATTTCTTTTTTTGTTTATCCATAAGACTCATTACCATACCAATTCCAACATTTACTACCCCTTCAGAAACTGGGAAAAGCCAAAAATACCCAGGTACCACTGTATCTACAAAGTGAATTTCTATGTCTCCGACATTTTCTGTACACCCTTTAACATTCTTCCAATACTCTCTGTATCCTCCACAGTAATGAGTTCTATCGACCATATTTTCTGCATAACTATCTTCAACTAGAGCCTTAGCAACAGGACACATGTATCCCCCAGCCCCAATAATCTCCGTAGAGAGGTAAGTCATTTCTTTTCCACTTCTCCCCCCGATTTTAACAGTGATGCCGGCTGCATGACGATTATCCCCACTCCCTTTACCAGGGTCTTCACCGCCATTCCCATCATCGAAAATGACATTTTTCACATTCCCCCCCTGAATAACAGAACCACCAGCATCTCGAACGAGTTTTTGGCATTCATCAAACAGTAGATGATCAAATTGAATTCTTGGTAATGAGTATCCAGCTTCCATTCTTTCAACATCTTCTTCTGGTAGTGCAACCCTCACAGTATTTCCTTTTGGTGAAGAAAATTTGATTCCCGTAACCCTGAAGTGAGGCGTCATTTCTAATTTTGATTTTACGCCTAAATTTTTGACGTGGCTTAGAGATTTGCCACCAACTGCATCTCCACAGACTTTGTCTCTGGGCCAAACTCCCTTTTCAATTAACAGAACTTTCTTACCGCCTTTAGCGAGATATCCTGCTGCAGATGAGCCACCAGGTCCACCCCCCACTACAATTGCATCAAATTTACTTCCATCCGCAGGAATATCACCGGTCTCGATGGGCATCTCCCACGATCGAAGTTGACTAGCCATGGTTAACCCAGAAAGCACACGCCTCTTGAGGCTTCGCGTCAAACATCAGTTCAATAGTACAAATTACAACCATTATACTCATGCGGTGAATCGCACTGGATAACTTATGGGCGAGAACGATTCATCATTGATGGGTTCTGATTTTCTCGCATCAAAAGCTTCTTTTGGCCAAAGAAGAAAGGCAATTTACGCATTATTAGCCGTTACTTTAGTATGGGGTGCTACTTTTATCTGGATGAAACAAGCATTGGATAATTTAGATGAAGAGAAGATAATTTATGGTAAGAATGCGGTGGTTGCAACCTTGGTTGCAGCTAGATTTGCAATCGCTTCTATAGTCATGATCGCCTTCTTTTCTAAAGCAAGAGCCGCTCTTTCAGATAAAGTAATGTGGAAAGACGGAATATTGTTGGGAGTGTTAATGTTTCTTGCATATTTTTCCCAAATGGTAGGATTAGACGACATAGACCCTTCCGTCTCGGCATTTTTAACTTCTTTATATGTGGTTTTTACAGCCATAATTACTACATTTATGGCTAAAAAACGCCCTACTAGAATATTATTGTGTGGCGTAATTTTAGCAACCTTTGGCGCCGGCTTTATTGAAGGCCCTCCGCATTTATCTTGGGGATTAGGAGAGATACTAACAGTTATTTGCGCAGCATTATTTGCTCTGCATATTATATTTACACAAAAAATAACTCAGCTTCGAGATCCAATCGGAGTGTCTACAACCTCCTTTTTCGTAGTTACAATTTGCTCGGTATTTATGATATACTTGTTAGGTCTAATCGAAGGAGATATTGCGGATTGGAATTTACTACTATCAAATGGTGTTTTAGTGCCAGTATTACTGCTTGGATTAGGCGGGACATTTTTCTGTTTACTTTTACTAAATTTATTTCAAAGATACCTTCATCCTGTACAAGCAGCAATTATCTATGCCTTAGAACCCGTATGGGCCACAACAATAGCATTGGCCCTTGGAATGGTACATTGGAATGTGTGGATAATTGTTGGTGGAGGCTCTCTATTTGTCGGGAATATAATAGTTGAAGCATTTGGTAGTCAGCAAGACCCTAACGAGTAATAATGATTACAAGCGCATCGTTCAAATCCCTCCTATCGTTAGACCTAATTGGGCGAGTGCATGTCAGACGAATCTAGCGATGATTTTGAGGGATTTGGAAGTAAAGCAGTTCATTCTGGAACTAAACATGTAGGGGATGCAGTTAACACGCCCATTTTTCAATCCTCCACGTACAAGCTTACAGATGAAAGATATGCTGGATGGGCAGCTGGAGCCCATCACACACTTCTCTATGCTAGAATTACATCTGTCAATGCTGAAGCGGTTTGTGATAAATTACGCGCTCTAGAAGAAGGCGAAGATGCAGAAGTATTTGCATCAGGAATGGCGGCTATATCTACTACACTAATGACTTTTTTATCCTCTGGAGATCATATTGTTGCCTCTACTGATGTTTATGGTGGTACATACGGACTTTTAACAGAAGAAATGCCAAGATTTGGCATAGAGGTATCAATGGCCGATATGACAGATCCTTCATCCTATGAAGCAGCAATTCAGCCAAACACTAAGATTCTATACATCGAGACTTTGACCAATCCTGTATTGAAAGTGTGCGATATCGAAGCTATGGCGGCCATTGCTAAGAAACACAATCTGCTGTGCATTATTGACAATACATTCGCATCTCCTTGGGGCTGTCAACCATTAAAATTCGGAGCCGATTTAGTAATCCATTCAACTACTAAATATCTAGGCGGACATTCAGATATTATCGGTGGAGGAGTTGTTGGATCAAGGGAGCATATTGAGAACATATTCCATCGTAAAGTTCACTTTGGCGGCAGCGCAGACCCTCACAATTGTTATCTTTTAGAGAGAGGAATGCGTACATTACACGTTAGAATGCCAAAAATTTGCTCTAATGCCGCTGAACTAGCAAGGCGTTTAGAAGCCCACCCATTAATCGAGAAAGTAAACCACCCTTCCTTGAAATCTCATGATGATTACGAGGTTGCGCAAAGAATTATGCCGAAAGGTACTGGCATGATTGGCTTTGTCGTGAAAGGAGGCGACCAAGCCGCACTTGCATTTATGAGGGGACTTACGATGATATACGAGGCAACCAGCCTAGGCGGAGTAGAATCATTGGTTGAATGTCCATTTAACTCAAGTCATATGATGATACCTGAAGAGGTCCGACATGCTGCAGGACTGGTTCCAGGATATGTCAGAATGAGTATCGGAATTGAGGATATTGAAGATTTGTGGGCAGACATTGAAAGAGGATTTGACAAGCTGAAATAATCAGTTTTCACCGATGTCTCTACGTAATTGAGCAATTGCATCATCCCACGATTTTTTCATTTCGGGAACTTGATTATCCTCACATGAAAGAAGATTTTCTCCAGATTTAACAAGCTCTTTAGTGGCGTTCATCCAAGCAGTTGCACGATTTCGTGCATCTCCATCAAAATGCCACTCTTGGCCAGTGGATCGCCCAACTGCTAGTAGCCAAGCCCACGATGCAGCAGCCTTATCGATTGAATCGTGTCGGGCTGTTGCCATTCTTTCCGCTTTACCCAAACCATCCATTAAGCCAATACGGACTAAGTCATGAATTTGTCCAGTAGCCCCTCCCAATTCTCCGACTTTTGTGGTAAACCTAGAAGTCAACTTAGCTGATTCTCTAGCAGAATCAAGACCCTTCAAAAACGTTCCAAACGGCTTAGGTTTTTTGTTTTGTTTTTCCCAAATTTGTTCACCCTCATCTCCAGAGATACCTATACTTTCCAGTGCTGAAAGCCCATAATCTTCCCAAAGAGCGGTGAGAATATCACCACAACTAGCCCCTTCAATCACCTCAACAGTTGGTGTTTTCCTTTCAGAAATTTCACCCCTAGCGTTGATCCTTAAACCCTCATCTTCATTGGAAATATTTTCTACACAAGAAGTCAAAATATGTCCTGCTAGTTCTCTTTCCCCAACTGAACCGGCATTATCGGAAAGAGCCTCAAGAATTTTTTCATATTCTAATTCCCCAATCCATTTCGAGTTGATAATTAAACCCTCATCGATAGAATCTAGGATTGAACGCTTGATCGCTTTAGCAATAACGCCTTCGTTCATAGTCAAACCTTGCCATGCGTCTATTATTTTGCCTACGTTCTCCTTGGTTTCTTTTGACATTTCTTTATCTAATGGCCACCCCTCAGGAATCCAAACGCCTTCAATATCCACAATTGATGGTAAAAATGGAGGTAACATTGAAAGCGCAAGATGGTGAATAAACGAGGACTCCTTTTTCGTTATTGTTTCAATCGAATCAAAGCCTATTGCTACTATTTGCCCTTTTTTGAAAGATAATTTAACAAAACCGTTACCGGTTGAAACCGAATCCTTTACATCAGAAAAATTAACATCTTTGGTATGCCATATTTTGTTTCCTTCAGATTCCTTAATTACAAAATCAAACCTCGATCGTGATAAAACATCAGTCACCCATTCATCTGGCGGATTAGGGTCAGGACCCGTACAGACAAAACCACCTTTCCACGAGAAAAAGTACATGCCTCTTTTGGCATGTTCTTCCCAAGGAAGCATTCGGAGTGTGAGGTTAGAATAATTTTGCAATCCTGCGAGATAACCTTGTTTTCCATCACCCCTTCTTACATAGGAGGCAGTACCAAATGAGGAGGATGAAAATTTTCCTACAGTGGAGAATTCTGTGTCGTGACAAGCATGCAAAGAGCCAGCAAAAGCCTTTGCTACAGGGTCTCCTCTTTTTGCCATCATTCGTTTTCCTAGCCATTTAATATCATTCTTTTTCTTGATTATTTTTTCTAATTCCCTGAGAGTCTTAGTAACAGGATCAGTCCGCCCCCAGCGTAATTTACCATTCCAAGTCATGGCTGGTAGATGCGAACGAGGGTTGTCTAATAGTCGCGATAATTCTCTTTTTATTTTCTTGACAGTGGCTTCATTTGCATGTTTTGTCCCACGCATTCTAACTTTAGCCTTCTTTTGTCCGGGGAATTCAACTTGTGCAGGTTTTGCCATTAACTCCCCTCAACACGGCCAACATAAGGTATGGTTTGAGTTCTTCGTTATCTTATTTCGTCATATTTTCGAAAATATACTGCAACTTCATGAAATAGAAACCATTCCACACGGCATGGCCGAGGTCACATTACTCGGGATTGCCCAAGATGGCGGCAGACCTCAACCCATGTGCAAGAAGCCATGTTGTGCTAATGTCGGATTGGATGAAAGAGCATTTCCTACATCATTAGGGGTTAAATTTGAAGACTCTAGCACACATCTTTTCGATGCTACAAGAAATCTTGGAGACCAACTAGAAATTTGGCAAGAAAATCTACCATCACATGTCTGGTTAACGCATGCACATTTCGGACATGTTGACGGACTTGGGTTATTTGGAAGAGAAACTATAGGAGCGCAAGGAATAACTCTTCACGTATCTCAGCAGATGAAACAATTGATTCAAAACACGCCTCAATGGGCAATAATGCTTGAACAAGGAGTTTTTACTTTAGAAGTATATACTACAGGCGATGAGATTTCATTTGGTTCTGAAACCATTATTCCTTTGTTAGTCCCACATAGGGATGAATTATCAGACATGCATGCATTCATAATTAAGGGAAAAGAGAAATCATTACTTTACTTATCAGATCATGATACTTGGGAGGAAACACTATCACTTTATAATTGCAAACTGGTCCGAGAATGGCTAGATAAATTTGACATAGATACAGCGTTCATTGATGGAACTTTTTGGTCTTATGAAGAACTTTCAGAACGCTCTCAAGAAGAGGTGCCACACCCCCCAGTTAGCCAAACGATTGCTCATTTAGGAATTAGATTACCAACTGATCCAGAAATATATTTTATTCATTTAAACCATACTAACCCACTATATGACACCTCTAGTTTAGCATATAGAACAGTTGAATCAATGGGCTGGAAAGTAGGCTTTCAGGGAATGAGAGTTACCTTATAGAGCCAACTTCACTTCTTCAGGGCTGAATGTCAATGATATCCATGTGATAGTAATAGTTTCTCCCGGATCGTTAAATCCAGGTATAGGGTGATTTGTTTCAACAGCAATCTCGGATGAATAAAATCCTTGCATTCTGAAAGAATCCCCCATACTTTCTCTAATTTCATTAAGTTCTTTGTCCGTGCCATTTAGTGAATATTCTCCAGTACCATTTTCTGCCCAAATGGAAAGATTTGAATTGGTTATCACTGAAGCCATTAACTGATCATTCCCATCGCAATTTGTTGTCGAAGAAGGAGAGTCATTAACTGTATCATGCGGGCCATTAGCATCAGAGAAATCAGGAGTTGTAAAGACTTCATCGCATGCAGTGGTAACTCCTTCATTAGCAGTTTCTCCATATGAGATAAATAGGCTTACTGAGATTACTGCATTTGAGGTTTCAGGCACTTCAAAATTAACTGATACACTTTCTCCATTTCCTATCGTTAGAGTTTCTGTTTTGATACTCTGAATTACTGAATAATTCAATTGATAGCCTGCATTACCACTTTCAGAAACCTCTTCTTCAGGAGAGAAGACTGAGTAACTACTCTCTATTACTACAACGAAACACAAAAGCGATGCAGTAGCAACTGCTGTAATCTTACGAGTGGGCATACTGTAACGACCAAAGGGATTCGATCTCGCATCATCTTTTTCGTGTCTAAAGCAGAATGCAAAGTGAACAGCAAATGCTGCGCCTATGCCGGGTACTGATGGGAAAATACCGCCGGGCCAATCCCCGTTGTCAGACAATACTAAAGCAATAGTCCACACTAGTACACCTAATAGTGCTGCGACCATCATTGAAATGGAATGCTTTGAATCGGGTTCATAACCCATCATTCTTATTAGTATAAGCGGTATAAAAATACCACCCAAACCATATACTGCAAACACCACTAAGACAAATACCGAGTCACCAAACCCAGTGAATAGTTGACCCACCAACGAGATACCGGTAGCTAGTGCAGCAATTGCCAAGGTTACCATCTTGGTTTTACCATGGTCTTGATTCCATTCCGGTTTGATGTCATCAGTTATAGCAGCGGTACAGGCTAGGACTTGACTATCAGCCGTTGACATTGTAGCTGCAAAAATCGAGGCCAAAATCACCCCACCTAAAATTGGATTAAGGCTTTGAGCAAGTTCCGGCAATCCAGTCTGAGCATCTTCAGGAGCAATTATTCCATTAAATATGGCCCTACAGGCCAAACCGATTAGAAACATGAGGGCAATAAATGGTGTTTGCCAAACAAAGAACCAGACCATTGCTTGTTTTCTATCTGAATCATCTTTCAGTGTCATTACACGCGACACAACCTGTGGTTGCCCGGCAACGCCAAGTCCGCCGAGGAAGAATGCAACAACCCATAATGTAGCGCCAAGGGCTAGGCCTGATGGATAGATATTAACTAAATCGGAATCGATGACATTTAGTTTATCATGTAGGCCTCCCAAGCCCCCAACCTTGCCAATCGCAACAAGACACAAGATCGTCGAGCCAATAATCATGACAGTTGATTGAGCAGCATCAGTCCATATTGATGCACGGATACCACCCGCATAACAATAAGCGACAACCAATACAAAACCAATCAAAATACCAATAGTCTCAGGCCATTTAAGCATAGAGTTGAGTGCAACACCTCCGGCTGTTAGTTGTGCAGCAGCATAAAATGCCAAGAAAAACACCGATAGCACCGCCGCAAGTTTTGCTTCTGGGGCGCCGATTTTACTGGATACTAAAGAGGATAATGACCGCAAATTTCTCTCATTACCCTCTTTTTGGATATATTTGTATAACCAAATCCAAGCAACTAATTGACCAATAGTAGATACTAGAGCGATCCATATCGCAGAATAACCCTGTAGGAAAATAAATCCGATAAATCCAATGAACATGTATCCCGAATTCCAGGTACTTACAGCCGATAGAGCAGCCAGAGCGGGATGCATCCCTCTCCCAGCAACAAGATAATCATCGGTCGTATCTTGCTTAACTCGCATTGAAGCAATTCCAACACCAGCAAAGATGCCCATGAAGAGCAAGAAAGAGAACAGAATTAACAGTTCATTAGACATATTTTACCCTCTCTATTACCAACGAAGCAAGGCCTTCTCTTCAACTTCACTCGTAACCGCAGGAAAAACTAGACAATTTAGCCTTCCACCAGTTATTCCTTCAAGTTTAGAAATCGTCGTGTAAGTTATTTTTTCATTATCTGTACCCATATCGGCACACAAAACAACCTTCAGGTCATCAAAATTTAATTTGACGAATTCAGCCAACGCTGATTTTCTTACCTTATTTGTAATCGTATCTTCAGAAATATCTTCAATCATTGAACGAATTTTTTCTTTCATTAATCTTAGAGAATGACAAGCATCTTTCGGTTGCATAGGAACCTGTTTACCTGTTCCAGCACCGGTTGGATCTAAGTCTAGTAACGCTAGTGTATGTTGATTGTAGAACAGATTCATAGCGATTACTTCTAGTGGGGATGTGGCAATCCATCCACTGTAGGGGTAAGTTATGGTTGTCTGTCGTCCGAATTTATAGTTCGATAATCCGACCGCTCCAGTTACTAAGGTGGTGATTGAAATTCCATGAAAAACCATACAATCAATACCAGCCTCCGAGGCTTGAAGTTGTAAATCAACATGGGTTGTGGCTTGTAAAGGGTCACCCACTATCAATAAAGCAACGAGATTGTTCTTTGACAACTCTAACAATTCAGTCGGATTTTCAACTTCAGGCCGCATTACCATTTCGACTTTCCCAATTTCATTTTCTAATTTCACAAACTCCTCTTCTGGCCAAAGAGCAGTATATGCTTCATAGTGTCTATAATCTGCGGCGATAGCGGCTTGTTTTGCCTCTATTGTCATTGAAGAAATCTTACCAGGGCCCATGCCAATCAACATTAATCCTGATTTAGGGAATGAAAGACCATTTTCCGTCGCCATGCTCAAAACTGCCCCTTGCTTGGATAGGGCGAAGCCTATGCGTCATTTGAGAGTGCCGAGTGAAGAAACCCAACAATGGTTGGATTTTTGTCGCAAGAAACGGTGGATAATGCCTAGTGCTGGAGTGTTAACCTTAGATGATGGACTGAAGGGAATTCCAATCCTTGATTCTGCGCCCGATGAAGGCAATGAATGCTGGCAAGGAAATAGCATAATTACGGCCCAAGGCTTGACCCGCGGACCAGAGCATTGGAGTGAGAGATTGAATGATGAAACCCTAACCGAGATAATAGATATATTACCCAAATCTCATGAGATACAGGGTGATATATTAATGGTGAAAATAGATCAATCTATTGAGGAGTATTCTCAAGAGATTGCTCATGCAATGCTTGAACAATTCCCATCAATACGATTGATATGCGCGGATAAAGGTGTCAAGGGCGATTTCCGCGTGAGGGACTTATTACCAATTTCTAGTAGAGATGGTAACACATCAACACGAACTAAAATCAGGGAAAATGGGCAGTCAATCTGGACAGATCCGGCAAAGGCATATTTTTCCGCTAGACTTTCAAACGAGAGGATCCAAAATTTGACATCTGCTAAAGATTTGAAAAATAAATTAAATAGAAAATTGGGCGTTTGTGACCCTTATGCCGGCGTGGGACCAGGAATAATTCCCCTTGTTATTGAGGATGATTTGATTTCTCATTGTGTCGTTGGAGATTTGAATCCAGATGCTTTTGAATTACTAGAATTAAATTTTCATGAATTAATTTCGAATAATAAAATAACCGGAAAAAAACTGCTTTTGAAAAATATAGATGCTAGAAAATGGAAAAACACAATACAAGAACTCGGCCAAATAGATTTACTTTTAGTTAATTTACCACATGATAGCATCAACCATTTACCCGAATTGATTCCACTTCTATCGCGTGGTAGTTTGACTAAAATAAGAGGTTGGGCAATCATCGAGAAGTCAGAATTAATTGATTTTGAAAAAGAAATTATAGACATTTTAAATCATGCTAATGCTGAAATAAAATCAGTAAATTCTAGCGAGGTCAAAGGATTTTCATCAACGAAAATTTTTATGCGATTTGAAACAGAACAAATTATCCATTAAGCGTTTAATTCATCAAGATGGACCGTTTCGCAGTACCATGGCCGTCATAGTGAAATGTGATTGTGGGGTTGAAATCGATATAACCGGCACCACTCCCAGAAAAGATGGGACAAAGGTATGGTGCCGAGTTTGTGGAAGTACTACAGTACATCACCCGAATGAAAACAGATAGCGATTTATTCAATAGCCTAATCAAGTACCACCGGCTATGACTGATTTGGTTGACCAAGTAGACGAGAGGGGTTTGGCTATATCCCCCACACTACCAACAGATTGTAAGAACTTCCTAATCGATATAGATGGAACTATTTGTGAAGACATTCCTAATGAAGAGCCTGAGAGGATGGCTACTGCTGAATGCTTCGAAGGAGTTGTGGAACAAATCAATAAATGGTACGAACAAGGCCATCAAATATGTTTCTTTACAGCTAGGGCCGAAGAACATAGAGAAGTGACTGAGCAATGGCTATCTAGGCATGGATTCAAGTGGCATACGTGTTTATTTGGAAAACCTAGAGGTGGAAATTATCATTGGATAGACAATCATATTGTAAGAGCAACCAGGTTCAAATCAAAGATGACTGAATTTGTCAAGAAAATGGTTGAAGTAGAAGTCTTTGATGATTAATAGTTTAATGAGTTAAACAACTGTTTATAGAAACAATGCCGATGTTAGGTCATGATTCAGTGGGACTTGTCACTCAATAGTGCATCAGTTAGCAGCCCTACGCCTAGCCGTAGAATTGCAAGAAAAACAAGCAATTCTAGACGAATAAAAACCGCTAGTAGACCTTTGGTGGAACCAAACTATAACGCTCATCTTCTTCACGCAGGTAGAAGTAAAAATTCTATTATTAAAAACGGAAAGAAAATAAAAATCCGCAAAGTAAAGAAGTAATAATTCTAGGAATCACTCATGTAGGCTCTAAAATGCCTAAGAATTGAATTAAGAATTTGTAATTAGATGATAGATTGTTCTAACGTGAATTCCAGTAGCTCCATTCTTGACCATTAAATTTGTCTTGGCGCCCCAATAAGTTCCCGCAATATCCATGTGAGCCCAGGTGATCTGTTCTCCATCTTTATCATAGTCTCGATTAGGCACGAATTGTTTCAAGAACGCTGCTGCAGTATTTGCACCGCCCCAGCGACCCGCTCCTAGGTTTCTTGTATCTGCGATTTTTGAATCGGTCATCTCTTTCTCAAATGCAGGGAGAAGCGGCATTGGCCAAGCTAATTCGTCAACAGCGTTTCCAGCTTCGTGAATTTTCGTTCTAAATTCATCATCATTCGACCAGAGACCTGTCGCTTCATGGCCTAGAGCCACAACACAAGCACCGGTTAGAGTAGCGAAGTCAATTATGTATTCAGGGTCGAATTCCCCTGCTTTCCAAAGACCATCTGATAACACCAATCTTCCCTCAGCATCAGTATTTAGAACTTCAATCGTTTTACCAGAAAGACCCTTTATCACATCGCCAGGACGTTGCGCATTAGCAGCAGGCATATTTTCAGCCATACAAGTAATTCCCACAACTTTACCTTCATATCCAGTTTGAGCAAGAGCTTCCATGGTTCCAAAGACGGTTGCGGAACCACCCATGTCATACTTCATTTCATCCATATTTGCACCAGGTTTCAGAGATATTCCACCTGTATCAAAGGTGATTCCCTTTCCTACAAGAACTGGGCATCTTCCTTTCACATCTTTGTTTATTTCAAAAATAACCATGCAAGGCTTTCTTGAGGATCCCATTCCCACAGCAACTAATCCACCCATTCCAGCCTTTACGGCTTCATCGTAATTGATGATTGTTACATCAACATTGTCGAAATCTTTTGCCCATTCTCTTGCCATATCAGCAAAGACTTCTGGATACATATCATTAGGTGGGCAGTTACCAAGATCTCTAGAAAGATGAACTCCTTTACAAACGCCTTTGAAAGTATTTACCTTACCTACTAACTCCTCTTCCTCTTTTTCTGAACAAGTAATTCGAATTGAAACTTCTACTTTATCCTCGCCATCGTCGCTTTTTTTGTAGTTATCATAGGAATAATCTCTCAGCATCAAACCTTCTGCAAACGCAGCCATGTGAGGAATGCCAGCCCCGTCAAAACGGACAGTCATTTCATTACCATGTGATTTTTTAATTGCAGCAGTTACGGTTGCTCCTGCATTTCTATAATCATGAATAGTACTTTCATCTGCTTTGCCTAAACCGACAAGAATNGCTTTACCATCTTCTCCTCCATACAGAGACATAGTTGACTTTTTCTTGGCTTTGAAATCACCATCGGAAAGAACGCGATTGATTTGATTCTTCATGGATGAAGACATTCCAGCTTGACATTTTTCAGGTACACTGTCACTACCCTCAAAAAGAGGTAAAATCAGAGTTCCGTTGATATTTTCACTTGCACTTACAGTTATTTCCATTGCGTCACCGTTAATGCCGTAATGCTCGAAGCATTTCAACTATCGTGTTTTGAGGATTCACAATTTTCTTCAAATTCTTCTTCTTCAGGTCTTAATACAACTGCCAGACCAATAATTGAAAGAATGGTAGTAAGAGAGTTGAATAATCCAAAACCAGTCAAGAATCCTACATCCTCATCCACAAATTTTTCAACAGCATTTATTTCGATGGCTTCAGTAACCCAGCGAGACGCATTTATTACTCGTACTTGGTAATATAACTGCCAAGAACCATCGCCAGAATATGTTAAATTCGAACTGTCTAGATCGATGGTGGTTGAGTTTGTAGCATTGACAGTAAACGGTGAGGAGGTCCAGGCGATTTGACCATCGCTTTCGACGTATTGAACCGTAGCATTAATTGTCGATGCTTGACCGAGATTATCGACTTCCACAGTAACAACGTCATCATAAATTTCCAAAGATTGAACATCTAGACGAGCTCGCCAATACCAAACGTTGTTGATTAGGTATCTCATGACATCCATTTCTTCAGCCAATCTATCATTGAGATTTTCTACCGACCCGGGAATAAATTGCTCATCATCGGTTTCAAAGGTAAAAGTAGGATACCCCATNACTCCATAACCATAATCTCGACTAGTTCCGCAATTTGGGTAAAGNCCTTGGTTAGCATTTTGNATNGGAATACTGGANATNTTTGAATTTACATCATCTCTAATTTGNTGATATAATTCCCAATCAGCAGGCTGTTCAGGCCATTTTCCCCATGGGTAGAGCATTATCCAAACACCTGTATGCATCGTTACATACAGATCTGCATCAGGGACTTCTGTATTCATGTAGATAGAATTAGCGAGAGTTTCAGATTCGCTAAATGCGCTACTTCCAGGCTGAGTTGTAGGGCATGTATTCCAGAAGTGGTCATAATTCCTATTTAGATCAACTTGATTGATATTCCATCGGGTGTCTATATCATTTCCATCAGGATTCAACATAATCAAAACATGAACTTCTGTATTTTGTAAAACGTTTATTGCTTCTTCATTACCTTGAGCCCAACCATCGATATACCATTTTGCAGACAGCCAGGCAAGAGCCGTTCCGAGATACTCATTTCCATGGTGTCCACCATCAATGTAGATAATTTCCTTAGGGCTACCATCAGGCTTGGTATCATTAGACCAGTCTGAAAGTCTAACAACCCATAGCTCCTTAGGGATTGGTGCGCCTTCGGAAACGCCAGCACTTACGAGGTCAACAATTTCCGGGAAGTCGTCGGCCCATTCGTTTACTTCAAGTGTTAAGGCAGCCCAACTCATATGAACATGATTATCAATAGGCTCTCCCGGCCAAGCACCATCTTCATCATTACTACTTTCAGCGGTAGTAATTGGGATAATTGGTAGCAGCAGGCAGATAACCAAACCTATAGCNACTCTCATGATTATCCCCATTCAAANATTATGTAAAAATCATCAAAAATTACCAGTCGCTAGTAAATGCATTAGGGTTGGCAACCTTCTCTGATTCGCGAGTCCAAATGCTTCCAGCCTCGCCGCCACCATATAGATCAGCAAACGGATCTATCTCTTCCGCCTTCCTGTTTCTCTGCATGTACGCTTCTACACTTTCTCTCAAGTCAGGTTTGAATTTCCAGTAGTGAATTCGCCATTCTCGACCATCCCACAGAGTGGTCTCCTCAGATTCAGTAGTCAGTAAATTATAATCTTGAAACATATAAAATAGATTTCTGTCAGTTGGCTCCAATGCATTATCAATAATTCTATTGTAAAAACCAAAGAAGCCCAATGCGTGCTCGGCCATGCCTTGAGCAACCTCATCTTCCATTTCTANATCGATGTGTTGCTGAATGGCTTTAGTTAATTCACCTAGTGTCATACCCATTTTGGAAACCCCCGCCGCGCACTTATTGCCCGAGAACAGTAATTATATTGTACACCGACCCATATTAAATCATCGGTAAAAATGGCAAATTTCTACTTTAATCCGGTAAATTAACTCCATATAAATACACCAAACGCTCAATACAGAAAGACCCTAGCCGCGCCTGTGGCAGAGGAATTTGTTGAAGGCAATTTTTTGGGTCTTCCTGAACAGGAAGGTAAGCCTGATATTGTGATTTTACAAGTGCCGTATGAACTCACCACATCTTATGGACATGGTACGTCATTAGGCCCTGCAGCGTGTGTCGAGGCAAGCGGACAAGTCGAATTATTTGATCCGACTTTAGGCGAAGACCTTCCAGCCGGNCAAAACATCAAGACTATTCAGCCATGGAATGGTCAAGGTAATAGCCTTAGGGAACAACTGAATGGAATCTCAGATTATCTTGCTCCATGGTTCAATGGTGTAACATTCCCAGTAATACTTGGCGGTGAGCATGGAATTCTGCCAGCCATTATCGATGCTGCAGGAAATCACCCACTAGTAAATGACGAATATTCGAAATTGACANTTGTCCAAATAGACGCTCATGCTGATCTGAGAGAAGAGTTAGACGGTGAACCATTTTCTCATGCTTGTTCGGCNGCACGGGCAATGGACTTTGGATTAAAACACTTATACCAAGTCGGAATTCGTGCCTTTTCAAAAAACGAATACCAACGAATCCAAAACGACGATAATATAACCACATTTTTTGCTTCTGATATTCAAAAATCAGGTAATGATTCTAATTGGAGCAGTTGGATTGAAACGCTCACATCCATTGAAGGACCAGTCCATTTAACAATAGATATTGATGGACTCGACGGAAGCCTAGTTCCAGCAACAGGAACTCCTGTCCCGGGCGGATTGACATTCTGGCAGGTGGTTGAAACTATACAAGCCATATTTTCATCTTCGAAAGCCACAGTAATTAGCATGGATGTAAATGAGATTGTACCTCAAAAAGGTACACCATTAACACAATTTACAGCAGCGATGCTTGCAACAAAAGGAATAGTTCATCATATTAAGAATAAAGAAGAAATTTAATTTTAGACCAAGAGATTTAATCAACAGAGGCGATGATATGAAGAAATCACATGGTAGTCATGTTTTAGTCGATTATTCTAATTTCTTCACCGACATAAAAAATATTGGTAAACTAATTTTATCTCTAATGGAACAAGCAATAGACAATAGTAATGCTAGAAGAGTACATTCACATGTCGAGATATTCGACGGAATAGTTTCTCCGCCTGGGTTTGCTGCAGTTGTTTTGTTAGACGAGAGCCATCTTTCTGCTCACTGTTATTCAGAAAAAGGCTGGTTGGCAATAGACTGTTTCACTTGCGGCGGCACCGATGCCGAATCTATAATTGATGAAATCCATCAACACATTATACACTTATCACCCGAAACTATTCTTGAGAAACGATCATCATCCGACAGATTTCTTCATGGGAGTGAGTAGTTTGAGCATCCGTAATTTTGTAGATTCAAATTTTTTGCATTTCAATGCCGGTGAATTAAAAAAAGCCGCTGAATCATTAACCCAATTCATCGACCAAGGCGGTAAAATTTTCATCACTTTAGCAGGCGCGATGAGTACTGCTAGGTTGGGTAAAACATTAGCCCCCTTAATTAGAACCGGGGCAGTAGCAGGTATTTCATGTACCGGTGCTAATTTAGAAGAGGATATTTTCTTACTGCTAGCCGAATCGAAATATGAATCTATAAATGATTGGCGTAGTTTATCGGGCCAAGATGATTTTGAATTACTGTCTAGACAATTGAATCGCGTGACAGATGTGTGCATTCCTGAAAACGAAGCAATTAGGGAAATTGAAAATCTAATTTTACCGCTTTGGAAATCCAGTTCGAAGAATAAAAAATCATACTTACCACACGTATTTTTTTATCAAATATTGCTAGACAGTCAATTGAATTTTGATGGAAATAAAAACGACAGTTGGGTTTTGGCTGCAGCCGAAAATAACCTCCCATTATTTGTCCCAGGATGGGAAGATTCCACAATGGGAAATATCTTTGCTTCACACGTTATTGATTCAAATGTCAATCCGGATATAATCTTGGGAGGAATTCACTACATGACCGAGTTAGCCGCATGGTATGAAACACAAAACTCCCAACTTGCATTTTTCCAAATCGGCGGCGGAATCGCCGGAGATTTCCCTATCTGCGTTGTTCCTATGTTAAATCAAGACTTGCAGAGAGAAGTTCCATTGTGGTCATGGTTCTGCCAAATCAGCGAATCGACCGCTTCATACGGAGGTTATTCTGGAGCCCCGCCAAATGAGAAAATTACCTGGGGCAAACTATCTGTGGAGACTCCAAAGTTTGTGATTGAAAGCGACGCAACAATCGCTGCACCACTTATTTTTGCTTACTTGTTGGATTATTGAAGATAACCTCTTCAATCAAGATGAGTTGGCTTTTGCGTGGCAGAAAGCAATAATAAGGCATTTTCTGTTACTGAGTGGTTAGTGTTAGCCATTGTTTTATTTGCTACAATTTCCTTCCAACCAGAACAAGACGATCTTGATAAAATTGAATACAAAAGCACAACAATAACAGGCGTAGTTGAACTATCTACTCGTTCAGCTATGGATGCACTTGGATTAGACGATTTCAAGATTGGGCCTTTAGCAACTGTCGATCTAGTTTCTAATCCAGTAGTTTCTAAAGACTGTTTAGATTGCCAATTTCCAGTTTCTGGCATCAACATTCAGGGCTCTGTGGTAATTACCGAGTTGATAGATCAAGATGATAGAAGAGGAAGAGTTGAAGCAGAATTAAATTTGACATATTTGAGGGAAATTAACTCTCAAGATTTAGTATTCCGAGAATGGTTAATTTTTGATTGGGACGCAGGAGAACTTTCTACCCATCTAGAGATTCATATCATTCACGACCCTCCAAGATGGAGCCCTGATACAGAAAATCATGCAGCATATATTGACCTAGAAAACGGTTTAAAGACTAGGTCTGGGCCAGAAATTTTGATTCAAACCTTGTCCGAGAATAAATCTTCGATAAGCG
Source organism: Methanobacteriota archaeon (assembly GCA_002729095.1). Lineage (GTDB taxonomy): Archaea > Thermoplasmatota > Poseidoniia > Poseidoniales > Poseidoniaceae > MGIIa-L1. The sequence goes on along the minus strand of PBWC01000020.1, from coordinate 13,147 downwards.
GTTGCCTCCCGGACAGTTTTCTTTGTAGAGCGTCAAATCCAGATGTAAATATGATGTCGACTTCGAGTAATATTGAACAACAAATTTCCATCAATCAACCACAAACATGGAATAAATTCAATATTTCTCAAACTGGCGAAACCCCAAATGAAACACTTTCGATCAGAGACTTATTCCAACTCGAGAATGAAATTACCCAAACAGAATCGTGGTGCCCAAGTACAGACCAACCGATAGTAAATAGTAAATCTTGGGAAGTCTCCTATTCTAAAACGACAATTTCTCCTCTTTCTTCTTGGCTTTATGCCCTTTCAATTCCAACTAATTCTTTCACTCCTAGCGGTGAAATATGGACTGAAATAGAATTCGATAATTTCAGTTGTGCCACCTTAACCGACACTAATGGTAATTTGAATATTGGAATATTATTTTCATAAAAATGGAAAAACTACCCCCCATAGACATATATGTTAGCAAATCAGCCCCATAACATGAGCAAAAAGCCGCTTTTTCTGTGCGCAATTATGATTTTGATGGTTCTCCAACCTGCGATTGCTAATTCTGTAGCTCCCAATGACAGTATAGAAAGCAACGGTCAGACATCGACACTAAGTATCGATGGCTACGTTTCTACTAAATTTTCTAGCGTCGGCGACACTGTCGATATCTTCGCTTTGACTCGTGGACACTCAATGTCAAATAGTGGTTCAACCAATACCATTGTTACAGCTGATATACTTCATTACCCTGATAACGACCCGATTGGTGTGATTACTCAAGGAGAAATACCCAGTGCACCAGTAGTTATTGATACAGTTGTAATGCAACCTATAGGAGCCCATGACAACGACTCTTCAACTCTAGTTTGGGAAGGTGAGTATGTAATTCCAATCAATGCTTTAGGAGGAGTATATGGCGCTAGCATAACCGCAGAAGAAGGCGTTCTGAGGGCAACTGACAACCCTACCCAAATTCCGGAATTATTGATTGATGAAATAGAAAAGGTGCTTACTGCAATTGATACAACCTGGGATACAGCAAATCCAACCATGGAGATAAAAGCAGTATTTGACAATCTAAACTCTTCCGGTGCAGATGCCGGAGGTTGGGTTAATTGGGTAAATCAAGCATCTCGACAACCAGGTATCGGGGAGAGCGGTCAATTGTGGAGTAATATGATTAACGCAGGATACAATAATTACGAATTAGATGACGGTGCCAAATTCCTTGAAAGCCTGATGCAATTTTTAGAATCATCTGATCTAGATGCCGGAATGGCATTTTTGACCGGCTTAATGACGTATGGAAACGAATTTCCACTCCCTCAAACAGTCAATGATTTCCAAGCAGTGGCAGACTATCTTGGAAGTTTTGACCCGATAGAAAATTTCACTAGATTTTCCGGAACCGATAATTTTTCTGCTGCTTACGATGCAATGCTAGGTAGTAATGAGTGGGCATCCCTAGAAGTTGCATTGGATAATTTAGCAAACAATACCAAAGTTTTCGAATCATTCCAAACCGTATTACAAAATATAGCACTACTTTCAGTATCTATTCACCCCGAAGCACTAATTGATGGCGTTGAGGCTTGGATTGCCCCACTTCGTGATGGCGATTTTGAAAACATGACGCCATTCCAAAAATTAGTATCTAGTTGGGCTGATATGGAAGTTACCTTCCAAGATTTAGANGGAGATGATGTGCCAGATGAAATCGTTTGGGAATATGAATTATTACTAAACACTACTGAAGGCCTTCAATGGCAAGCAAAGATGGATACAACTTATCCTTATATCTCTGAGGGATTCGATGATTTCAACTCCTTTGATGTTGAAATTATAGATATTCTAATTTCTACCACAGAAGATCCAGCATGGAATATTGCATCAGATGCAATAGCAGAATTCTCATCATGGGCTCGAAATTTTAGCTTAGATATTGAAGTAGATTGGGAGTACGATTACGAATCTTCAGAAGATGATGACAGTGGTGATGACGGCGGTAGCGAAGACAGCGATGACACTAATCAGTGGCAAGATGTATTCTTTGATGACCTTCACCCTATCCAAAATTCAATTTATGACAAGCATGTACTAGATTTGGGCTTTGAATTTTATTTTGATTTAGGAGGGCAGCATGACTGGTCTGAAGATTATCCTAACAGCTTCAACATTACGTTAACTAATTCTGAAGGCATCGAGACAATAATCGAACTTACTCGCAATAATCAGTGGGAAAGGCAATACGTGGCAAGGCACATTGCGCCAACATTAGAATTAGATACTTTGGCGTTTTCTCAACCCATGGAATCCTATAACCCTCCATGTAGAAATTCCGGCGATTGTTTTGTTGAACGTGCTGAGCTTCGCATACAACAACTGCGACCTTCACTGCTTGAAACAATGCCCGTCGAGGTAATTGATGAGATATTTTTGGTTTCAGCAATTGGCGTATTGGTTGACCAAGATGAGACAGTACAAGTAGGCCAACCCTTAACAATAAATTCAACAACTTATGATGCAGTTACAGGCGCAATTTCGGGTGCTGACGTTGATACTGCAGTACTTAGAATCTCACCNGGCCTTGCGGAGTCTGCCGTTTCAACCCTGTCTCCCGATGGGGAATTAACCCTTACCAACTCTAACCCTTCGACACTATCTGCAAGTTATTCTTCATCTGATATCGATGGAGTATTTTCTATACAAATAGAAACAAGGGGAGAAGCCGAAGGAGAAGATATGTCTGAAGATCAATACTCTTTCCAAGGATACATCTCTGAAGAAAGCAACGATGGTTATGGTTGGGACTTATCTGCAGCAATCAGTGCTTTGCCGTATGATCAGAGAGGTGTCGCAACAATAACTTCTGAGGCGACTACATATTCTGGGTTAAACATTCAAATCANCGATGAAATAGTTTTGCCTAGTAGCCCCGGATGTACAATTTCAAAAGCCATGCAAGAAAGCGATTTTAACGCTAGAATTGGTTGGAAGTACGGCCATTTTAATTTTGATGGCGTTCAATTTGATAGNACCTCGCTAGAAAGCATCGATGTCGATTGGGGGGATGGAATCACCGAAACTTTCGAAGATAATGATGCAACCTCGGGTGAAATGGATTATTGGACCGATTCTCATACCTACTCGCAAACAGATGGAATAGACGAATATACGATTACTATTGATTATAATTTTGAACATAATGTTGTAAGAANCCAGCAATTCGTATTCAAAGAATACCAGGGAATAGAGAATGGGGATGATGATGGTAATACTTGGTATGATGGTTATGTGGAATCTAACGAAGAGTGGCGATATTGCCAGTTGAGTAGTAGAAGCGAAACCTACACACCAGGACCTTCAATAATCAACGAATTCATNACNGACGGACCATTCGAAGTAATGGCACAACAAATCTCCACATCAGGTAGNCTAGGCGAAGCAAGCCTTACAGTAANTCCTCCGCACACAGGAGTCTATATTTCAATAGTACAATCTGAAATAACCCGTTCATCAGATGGCGAAACATTAACTGGAATAGGACTGAATTTAGGTGCAGCTACTCAAGGTGCGATTTCACTAAGTGGAATGGATGTAATTGACCATTTTGCCGGACTGCCTGTTTATGCCGCTAATGTAAGCGAATCAGGACTAAAAACAGTAAATATTGATTCTACAGGTCTAATAGGTCAAAAGCACAAAGTTACCGTTGCTTTAACTCCTCTAGACTTATCAATACCATTCCCGGATGCACCTTCTGAAATTTGGTCAGAAGCTGAAACCAATGAATTACAATTCACTGAATCAGATGATACTAGATCTCAAGAACTACGTTTTGAAGCCCCATTGTCACTGATTGCAGCAACCTCATTCGCAACCTCTGATGACGGGGAAGTAGAGAACCAACTATCTCCGCTCGCCCTGCATATTGGATTGGTCTTGACCAATCCTGAAGAATTAGATATTACTGGAACTTTGGGACCAGGTCAGACCACTAACATTGCGTTAGATGCAGACTTAGAACAAGCGACAAGAATGCTTGCAGTCGCATCTCCAAGTCAAGGCTTTGATACCGCAACAATCGATTTCTCAACGATATCTGAATTGATTTGGGACGAAGGTGTTAGAAATGAAATGGGCTGGATTAATGCAGAGGAGAAAATGCAGACATATTGTGAAGAAATAGATGCATGGAGTCATTCCTCGGAGGATGGCACTTATCCAACCGAAATTCAAATTAGAGTAGTTCATCAATCTGAAATCCACCCCTATGTTTCAAGTCTTTCGCCATCTCCAGATGTAACTAATATGCAACTCAAGGATTCTAATGGAAATATCATTCAACCACTATCTACAACCAGTGGGGCTAGCGATACAGAAACAACCTTGATTTATGATTCATCTAACTGGGTCGAAGGGGAATCATTCACTTTTGAGACTAATACCGAATATTCATCAACATTAGAATTTGAAATGGGTTGGGATGATGATGGAGAATATAGGCCTCTTGAAACCAATGAGAATACAGTCTGCGATGGCGATTATGATTTGACAGATGGTGAGATCTTTGATATATTCGATGACTATGTTGGACGACTATCTTCTATTGCATGGGGCCAAGGTTCGAGTGCGGATCTTGAATTGCCATACTTATCGTCGCCTATTTCAGAGTACACTGTAATAGGAGTGGCTCAGCGAGGCTCTGGATCAGAGTCTACCTTGGTTTCTGCAGTCAGCACTACGCTTTCCGAAACAAATCCAGAGCCTCCAGAACTTCAAAATCTAAGCCTTGTATTCACTCCTCAGAATCCATCACCCGGAGATATTGTTTTAGTTACAATAACGGATGAGGATATTAACCCTGTAGAAGGGTTATCAATTACATTAGTTAGGGAAAATCAAACCTTATCTAGTCTATTATCGGATGAAAACGGCCAAGGGTCATTTGCAATTCCACTCGGTACAATAGTAGTTCGAGTTTCAGGTGGACAATATTATCCAGTAGAATTTACCATTGTAGTTACAGAAGAGGGTATCGATGACGGCTCACTTCCTGGAGACATGGATGGCGATGGAGTTGGAGACTTGTTAGACGCCTTCCCTAATGACCCATCAGAATGGTCTGATACAGATGGTGATAACATCGGTAACAATGCCGACACTGATGATGATAGCGATGGCTTACTAGATGCAGATGAAATATCCTCTGAGCCACAAACCAACCCATTAGAAGCCGACACAGATGGCGATGGCTACTGCGACGGGCTAATACCCGTACAGTCAATTTGTATAGAAGGCGACGCATTCCCTACTGATTCAAGTGAATGGAAAGACAGCGATGGTGATGGAATTGGAGACAATAGTGACCCTACACCATTTGGAGATGTGGACAATCCAACTAATCAGACTGGTGATCAATCTAATAATACAAATCAAACATCAGGCACAGATTCTACTGACCAAGGGGATGAAAGTTCAGACAGTACTTCAGGAAATATGTTAGTTATTGGAGGCTCGATTGCTGCAGTGCTATTTATCATAATCATTGGGGTAATAATGTTCATTAGAGGAAGAAGCGATTCAGAGTCTAACAAATGGCTTGAGTCGGACGACTCTCTTTTCGATGATCCAGGACCCACATCAAGTCCACCAGGAAAGCCACCAGTTACTGAAAGAGGAGAGATGATAGACGGTTATGAAGCAATAGAATACCCTCCCGGTACTGGACTATGGTTCTACAGAGACCCTACATCTGGCCAATGGATTGAATGGAGATAATACGTGTTACTGACAATAGTTTGAAGTAAATCAGAGGCCATGTAATGGAGACTCATCGCATCAAACAAGTTATCTTGGCTTTACTTTTGTCAGGGTGCCTTTTAGCAATAATCAATCCACCTTCTCCTTCATTGTCAACGAATGTAATTTTCGATGATGAAGCAAGTATTAGGATTACCGAGCAATCCGATGATGGCAAATTAAATCAACAGTTAATTGTTAGAATTAGCCATGAAGATGAAGGACCTTTAACCTCTAATTTTACAAGAGTTCTAGATCTCTTATCGATAGAAAATAGTCTAAGGCTTGGAGATGATAGCAATTATTCATACGATTCTAAAACGACTTTTATCGATCGCTTAGAAACTCCTTTTACAAGTTGGTCAAATGCTTTGCAGTCTAGAGATAGGGATTTCCAAAATGCATCATCATGGAATGATGTTTTACAACCAGTTCTAGAAGATGGTTGGTGCGGTAAAAATTCAACCTCTCAAGAGCAGATAGCTTTGGAGACAACATTACTCCTTTTACCCAAGCAAACAAGTCTAGGAGTTGCATGTCCTTCTTTCTCAGGCTCCTCAGCAACCCAGCCCCCTCAAGCAAATGAGATACTTTGGCTACTATGGCTGGATTCAGAGAATAGGGAAATTACCGATTGGTCTGAATTAACTATATGGTGCGAAAAAGTATCTCAAAATACCGAATATAATTTTGAACCTGCTGGAGTCAATATGCTGTTTAAGAAAGCAGAAAATATTGCGGAAGAAGATTTGAATAAAATGTTAATACCGTCTATAATCATACTTTCGATTTTCTTATTCTTAGGGTTGAGAAGCATCAAATCAACCGTCCTAACCCTAGGCGGGGTTGGTTTGGTTTTGGTGGCAGAAATAGGGATTTTATCGTCTCTAGGACATAATTTTTCGGTGATTGATGGCATTGCAATTCCTATAATCATGGGAGTTGCAGTTGACGGAGCTTTTTGGTACACACACTCGTCAAAAGATAAACAACATATTAGAAAAATATTACTTGTTGCAATGATTACTACCGTTGCCGCTGTTTCCATTGCCCTTTTTTCTCAAATAAAGGCGCAAAGAAGTTTAGCGTTAGTGATGATAATTGGTATAGTTCTAGATTGGTTAATGACAAGATATGTTTTAGAGGACATTTATCTTGAAAATAAATCCTCAAAGGAAATAAAACCCATTTCCATCGATAAAGATCGATCAGTTTCTATTTTTGCATGGTTTTGGCCAGTTAGTTTAACTGCACTACTGCTTATTGCTCTAACCGCTCCGGCCGGTGTTGAAGTTTTAGACATACAACAGTTCTTGCCAGAGGATGAATCATCGTTGGATGAATTACAGGATTTAACTAATAATTACATGATTGCTTCTGGGACCATTGTTTGGATAGTTGTTGATGGTGACGGCGACGACCCTCAAGCATTACAAGAAATTCTAGCCTTACAGCAACAAATCTCTCAACACCCGAGTATAATTTCTTATGATACGGGATTAATTCAAACTAAGTTGATTATTGGTATACCAAATATTGAGGCAAACGAGAATACAACATTGAATACGGCAATTGTAACAGAAGATCAATCCATTTTAATGAANGATTTTAGATTGATTGAGAATGAATTAACTCAGGGAGTTGCAATTGCTGCATTTATTGATGGAGAAGATGCTGATGGCGCCCTGGCCTTCAAAAATGATGTAGAACNNCTGATGAAAATAAATAATCTATCCGGAATTGTAGGTGGAGATTTACCAATAGGCGCAGAATTGGCAAAGTCGTTTGAAGAATCTAGAATTTTACAAATCCTATTNGCAGGTTTTGCAGTTTTTATTGCTTCATTTGCTGTAACAGGCTCTTACCAAAANGCGTTGAGAATTGCAGTAGGAACGATTGCAATTGGAATTGCAGTAGACGGTCTAGCAAGCTATATTGGGGGGAGAAAAGTAAGTACTGCTCCTGCGGTTTTGCTTGGAATGGGTTTTGCAGCCGATTACCTATCTCATGCCACTATTAGTGATAAGCGAGATCGCTCAGACGATTATGCTCGTTGGGGAGCCGCACTGACCTCACTGTCGATATTTGCATTGGTTATTTTCAGCAGATTCCCGCCGGCTCAAGACACGGGCCAATTATTATCGCTGAGCATTATTCTTTCAGCATTATTGGCTACTTTCGCCTCATGTTTACCTTCAACTGCNCCTAAAATCTTCAATTCTTCTTTAGAATCTGAATGAAAATTATTGAGTTAAATATATGACTATAACCATTCTCCAAGTTTCATGTCACAACTCTTTCAAATGGACAATTACCTTATCCAAACCAAATTTTTGAGGATTTTTGGAGGCGCATTCTGGTTTAAAGATTTAGAAGGAAATATCATTGCATATTCAAAGCAAAAAAGATTCAAACTCAAAGAAGATATCGTACTTTATACCGATGAATCTTGTACCCAACCATTGCTCCAAATCAAAGCCCGCTCCATGATTGATGTGTGGTCAACATATGATGTAACAGACCCTAATACTGGAGAACATATTGGTTCAGTAAGACGCCAAGGATTGAAATCGATTCTAAAAGACTCATGGAAACTTTTAGACGTTCAAGGTAATCAATATGGAGAATTAATCGAAGATAGCAACGCCTTGCTCAGGAGATTTATTCCGTTTGGCGGACTAATTCCTGCTAAATATCATTTTGAAATCCCTGGAAATAACGGAATTACGCTTCATCAACAATTTAATCCAATCATTAAGAAGTCACTAATTACAATTCCACCCGGGCACCCCATGGACCGTAGAATGGTTGTTGCAATTGCTCTTTTGAATTCTGCAATCGAGGGACGACAAGGCTAGTCAAAATTATATCCAGTAACTTAGAGTACCAATAAGCAACCAATCGCTACCAATATTCAGGCATGTTCTGGATAATTTAGCAATCAATGGTTTGATGCGTCAAAACTTTTTGCATCATTCATGGCAAGGGTTTTGGTTGTTGGCGCGGGACTTGCGGGCCTGAGTGCGGCAATTGATGCTTCAGCGAATGGCCATCACGTAGTGGTCCTAGAGCGTAGCAGTAAAGTGGGCGGTCGCGGTACTTCACAGAACCAAGAGAACTTTTCACTCTCTTATGGTCCACATTTCATTGAAAAAAAAGGCCCTCTATGGCAGCTTTGTAGAAGACTAAGCCGACGTAAATTTTCAAGCCAATCAATCAGGTTAGATAAAGTAGAAATTTTAGGTCATGGGATGGTTAGACCGAAGGGAGACATCTCTAAAGTTATTGAGAATAAGACTGCGATTAGGCAAGCAGATCCTAGCAATAAAATAGTTCAAGGCGTCTCATTTCTCTCAAGTTGGAATAAAAAAAATACTATTAGAAATAAAGCCTTACTAAAATCTAAATTACTTGTCTCTAATGAAGGATGGATCGGTTTAGTTGGAAGACTTGCTGCGGCCTTAGATGAGATAGGAGTCTTGATAGAATGTGGCATGGAAGTAGATTCAATTCATGATTATGGGGTAAATTTGAAAGGAGGAAAGAGGATTGAAGCCGACGTAATTATACTGGCATGCGGATTAAGAAAAGCAAAACAACTGNTTTCCAAACTTGATTTGAATCGTTCTAAAGAAGTATTTTCAAAATCAAAATCGGTCACNGCGAGNATNATTGAGGTTGGATTAGATTCTAANCCGCTGCGAGGCAGACAGGCAATAGTAGANCCAGACAACAATNCCGCAATAATTGACTACATCTCAATACAACCGAGATTGTCTGCATCCGGNTCCCANCTTTCAGCAATTTTAGTTGGNGGATTGAAAGGGGAAGACGAAGANATAAGATATTCTTCTNAAGAAGAANGAATGGANAAACTNGAGAAATTNTTAGATTCTCAGGCTAGCGGGTGGAGGAAACACATAGTGACTCAATTGAAGCAGGAGAGAATAACTGTGCTCGAATCCTCTGAAAATAGAATAGATGGATTTAGCTTTTCAGACCTAGGAATAATTTTAGCAGGCTCATGGGTTGATAATGAATATATTTTATCCGACGCTGCCGTGCAGTCCGGAAGAGTTGCAGGTAAGAATATCCCAAAAGCAATGAACTAGTCAAACATGAGTATTATATCAATGCCAATACTCGCATTGAATGGTAGGAATGAGAGTAAAAGCGCTGGTTTTAGTTTCGGTTTTGCTAATCTCAACAATTGGCACAATGTTTTCTACNGAACTTTCAAATTCTCCTGTAGTGGGAGAGACATCTATTGGAAATATGCCTAAAAACATCGCAGAAACAGGAGATACAGGCAAATATACNACAATAAAACTCGATGGCCTAAGCAACCCACATATCGCATATTATGATGCAGATAGTGGGGATTTAATTTATACAAAATTTGACGGCTGGAACTGGAATACAACAACTATTGATTCAACCGGCAATGTTGGAGAACACGCCTCCCTTGTCCTTGACAGATTTGATAACCCCCACATTGCATACTATGATACCACAAATCAAGATTTGAAGTACGCTCATTACAATGGCTCGACCTGGACTAACATAACCGTTGATTCAGACGGAGATGTTGGAAAATTTGCATCAATTGATGTTAGTACTAACGTGAACCCACATATTGCATATCGGGATGAAAGCAATACTAATCTGAAATACGCATACTACAACGGCAGTGCATGGATTAACATGACTCTTGATGGTAATTGGGGAGGCGTCTACAACGTTGGCGAATACGCTTCTCTAGAATTAGATACTGGAAATTTGCCTCACATAGCTTACTACAATGCTACAGGAGGCGATTTGATGTACATTTACAATGATGGTTCGATGTGGCATAAATTGTCTGCTTATTCAACGAACAACGTTGGAATTCATGCTAGTTTAGCACTGGATTCAAATGACCAACCACACATTGCTCACTATAATATGCAATTTCAAAATTTGATGTACACAAGTTTTGATGGAGCGAGTTGGATAACTGAGCCAGTAGACTCCGAAGGCAGAGTTGGAGAGCATTGTACTATAGCAATTGANTCCGATGATTTACCACACATCGCATACGTCGATAGAGATAATGGCGGAGTAATCAAATACGGGCATAAAAACCAATCATGGGTTATTTCTGAGATAGATGAAGAGGGCGAATTCATTTCAATAGATATTGATACGCAAAATAGAGCCCATTTCTCTTATTACGATTTATCAGATCAGAATTTAAGGTACCTTTCACACTCAGGTGCCAATGTAGATCAAATCGCTCAAAGTATCACATTTAGTCAAGCATGGGGAGGAGTTGGATTGGTCTTAGATAGCCAAGATGTGCCCCATGTGGCCTACCAGAACCTAAGTGATGGTGTTAAGAAAATTTCATACGCTACTCTAGACGTAACTGCCACTCAAATTTCCGGCTACAATGTTTGGATAATCGAAACTGTAGATACTAATCTTGGCGATACTGCAGGTAGTTGGTTGTCGATCGATTTAGACAGCCAAGACCNACCGCATATCTCTTACTATTCAGGAGACGGAGTTAATAGCATCAAGTATGCATTCANAGACAGTACAGGNTGGCATAACCACACAATTGATTCTGGATCAAAATTAGGATGGTTTTCTGCAATAAAGATTGATTCAACTGACAATCCGCATATCGCATACTCTAAAGTAAACGGAAATACACTAAGATACGCTATGTACGATGGTTCTAGTTGGCACACTGAGAATGTAGGCGCTCAAGTGGGAGGAGATAAAAAAGGCCTACAATTGGCTTTGAGTGCCGCAGATGTGCCCCATCTTTGCTACCAAGACTCATATCTAAATCAGTTAGGTTATGCAACATATAGTGGCTCATCATGGTTGAAGGATATCNACGTCCTGAGTGATGATTTAGAAATNAACTCGTCCCTTGCCAGAGGACGATATTGTGACATCGAAGTCGACCAGTATGGAGATCCGCATATTACTTTTGAATATAATCTTCAAAAAGAAGTTGGTTACATCAAAAAGAATGGTACGTCATGGGATGGCTGGAATCTATCGGTTACGCATGGAAATAGCTTCGTTGGATATACCCANCTAGAACTTGATAGTTCAGAGAACCCCTGTTTTTCATACGCAGATAANCACAGAATTAATACAAATAGGCGTGATGTAAGTTTTGGTTGTCTAGATACTGATTCCGGTGAAATCGTTCTAAAAGAGTCGGGCTTGACACATACAGATCATCACTTTTCTCACACCGACTGGGGGAGATACCTCAGCATGAAATTAGATTCTAACGATAGTGCTCACATGGCATTTTTCAACAAGCAAAATACAAATTTTGGAAGCGTAATGTATTACACTGACAATTATTATCCAACATTCGATTCTGACGGGGATGGTATTCCCGACTATGATGACAGTTTCCCTTCCAACCCCTCAGAGACCACAGACTATGATGGCGATGGGCAAGGTGATAATTCTGATAATGACGATGATAATGATGGAATAACCGATTTGTTGGACGAGTGTCAGTTTGGGATAATTGGTCCTGGAGCAGACTTTGACGGTGATGGTTGCAAGGATTCAGAGGATGAAGACGACGACAACGATGGATTCATGGACGAAGTTGATGATTGTCCAATGGGGATGACTAGCGTAGGTAGTGATTTTGATTCTGATGGATGTCAAGACCCAGAAGATCCTGATATGGATGGGGACGGAGTAGCAAATGAGAACGATGATTTTGACCTTGACCCTACAGAAGATACTGATTCTGATGGCGACGGGGTTGGAGATAATACGGACGAATTCCCTAATGATGCCAGTGAATCATTAGATTTCGACGGCGACGGGGTTGGAGATAATGCCGACCAATTCCCTAGCGATGCTAATGAGTCTGTAGATTCTGATGGAGATGGAGTTGGAGATAATGCCGATGCATTCGACGAAGATGCAAATGAGACAATTGATTCGGATGGGGATGGAGTTGGGGATAATGCCGACCAATTCCCCTATGATGCAAATGAAAGTTCAGACTTTGATGGAGATGGTATTGGTGATAATGCAGATGGCGATTTTGACGGAGACAATATTTCTGATAATGATGATGCGTTTCCTCTAGACCCTAATGAATGGAATGATACCGATGGCGATACAGTTGGAGATAATTCTGATGCTTTCCCCAGTGACGCAAATGAAAGCTCAGATTTAGACGGAGATGGTGTTGGAGATAATGCCGATGAATTCCCCAATGATGCAAATGAAAGCTCAGATTTAGACGGAGATGGTGTTGGTGATAATGCCGATGAATTCCCCAATGATGCAAATGAAAGCGCTGATTTAGA
>PBWC01000019.1 GCA_002729095.1 Methanobacteriota archaeon | reverse complement strand
GGCAAGAAAATCTACACCGCTTGCACCTCCAAGAATAATCATATCTGGATAAGAATGCTGTTCAACCCATGAATCTAGTTCGTTTTCAAGCCAGGAATAATCGTAGAATTTAGAATTACCACAAATCACCAAATTAACAATTCGGCCATCTTTATTCAGGTCTTTTCCAGCAAGTTCGGCCACAATTTGGGCCCCGGTTTTATTTTCGCTCATCATGTTGCCGAAAAGAGTATTATAATATCAACATTTCCTTAAAAAATTATTTTTTATTACATTTTTTTGATTTTTATTACTGTTTTCCGGAACTAAATATACAGATTGTATAAATATTTCACACCCCAAATAATCGATTTTCAACCGTTTTACTCATAGGATGTCTCGTACCTCAAAGAAACATGGGATTCAAGCGTGTATTGATTGCCAACCGCGGAGAAATCGCACTTCGCATTCTTCGAACATTGAGAGACATGGGTATTGAGGCTGCGATAATTCATGGAAGGGAAGACCGCCTGTCGTTACCTGTAAGGCTTTCAGATGTTGCATATCCAATCTACAGTTCAAATCCACTAGACTCTTATCTAAACATTGAAGCAGTAGTTAATGCTGCTAAAGAACTAGAATGCGATGCTGTTCACCCCGGATATGGCTTCTTAGCAGAGAATGCTGAGTTTGTAAGAAGACTAGAACAAGAAGGAATTACGTTTATTGGACCATCAGCAGATGTAATCACCTTACTTGGAGATAAGATAGAGGCGAGAGCGGCGATGGAGGCTGCTGGTTTGCCTACTGCTAAAGGCTCATCAGAACCAATTTCAGATGAAAATGTGGCGAGTGAATTAGCCCAAGAAATTGGCTATCCCGTTATTATCAAAGCAGCTGCTGGTGGCGGAGGAATTGGTATGCAAATTGTCGACAAAAAAGAGCAATTCGCCAGTGCCTTGAAATTGTGTCAATCTAGGGCGAAATCCGCTTTTGGTGATGAGAGAGTATTTGTTGAGAAGTACATTCAAGGTGCTCAACATGTAGAGTTTCAAGTCTTGGGCGATGGCGAAAAAGCGATTCATTTTGGTGAGCGATTTTGCTCTATTCAGCGCCGACATCAAAAGTTAGTAGAAGAAGGGCCGTGGTTGACAGATGAAAAACGCACAGAGATTGGCGACTTAGTTTGTAGAGGTGCAGAAGCAGTTGGCTACAAGGGACTTGCTACATTCGAATTCCTAAGAGATGCAAATGGCGATTTTTACTTCTTAGAAGTAAATCCTCGAGTCCAGGTAGAACATACTGTAACCGAGTTGATTACCGGACACAATTTAGTCGAACTTGGAATTAGAATCGCTCAAGGAGAACCTCTGCCTATGAAACAAGAAGAAATCGAGTGGAGAGGTCATGCCATTCAATGTCGTTTGAATGCTGAGGATCCAAAGGAATTCATCCCAAGTCCGGGCCGTCTATGGGAATGTCATTTTCCTTCGGGCTTTGGAATAAGATGTGATACTCATGCTCATCCAGGGTACGAGATGCCTGGTTGTTTCGACTCTCTGTTAGCGAAATTATTGACGTGGGGTAAAGACAGAGACGATGCGATTAGAAGAATGAGAACAGCTTTAGATGAAACTAACATCACCGGAGTTCAGCATCTTATACCACTACATCGTAGAATTATGGATGAACCAGACTTCCTCAATAGGGAAGTAACCATTCAATATATCGATAATCATCAAGAGTTACTCGGATAAGTGATAATATGGAAATTGTGATGGTCGGCAGTATAGCTTACGACAGTGTAGAATCTCCGGAAGGTAAGGTAGAAGACGCATTGGGTGGTTCAGCAATCTATGGTGGAATTGCGAGTCAATTTCATGCTCGACATTTAGATTTAGGAGCAGTTGGGATTGTCGGCGTGGTTGGGACGGATTTTCTTCAAAGTGATAGAGATAGATTGAGTGATTTAGGACTGGATATTCGAGGAATTGAAACAGCACAAGGAAATACGTTTAGATGGTCAGGCTCCTATCATGGCGATATGGGAGTCGCACAAACGCATGATACTCAATTGAATGTGTTTGGTGAATTTGAACCGAAAGTTCCTGATTTCGCCCGCACCCCCAAAATACTTTTTTGTGCAAATTTACTACCAATATTACAATCTAAGGTTCTTGACCAAGTAAAGCCTAGACGTTTGTCAATGTTAGATTCAATGAATCTGTGGATTTCAACCGCTAAAGATGATTTGATGGAAGTAATGAAGAAAGTAGATTTGATCATAATAAATGATGGAGAAGTGAAGATGCTTGCCGAAGATGAAAATTTCATTAGAGCCTCGAGAAAGGTGGTTGAAATGACGGATTGCAGTACTCTAATAGTCAAGAGAGGTGAATTTGGAGTTATTGCTTTTCATGGTGAAGAAATTATTTCGTTACCTGCGTTCCCCACTGAAATGGTAGTAGACCCGACAGGTTGTGGAGATTCATTTGCTGGAACTTTGGCTTCATATTTGGCTAATGGAGATGGAGAAATCAGCAGGAGTGAGTTACGAGAGGCTCTAATTGCCTCAACAGTAACCTCAAGTTTCACACTCGAATCTTTTGGAGTAAATCGATTAATTGGATTGGATAATAACGAATTCATTCAAAGATTGAACCAATATAACTCAATCTTAAATTGATTATGTGTCGATTCTTGGGAGACCTTCTTTGCCACTAGAATTACTTTTATTGGTATCACTATCGACCAAATCGCCAAAGGAAAATTCTTCTAAAGTTTCAACCTCATTTTGTTCAACCTGTTCACTTATGGCTTTTCTTCTTAATGCGATTTCTTCCATTTCTCTAACTTTCTCATCAGGTAAATGTCCACCATTACTGATTGCTAGATTCTTGAAAAGAGCCTCAACCTCTTGCTGATGATTTTCATGTGATCGATTCCGCAACTCTTCAGCAGAACTAGTAATCTCGCTAGTATCTCGGCCTGATAAAATCCGATTAGAAATTGAAGAAGTGGCTTCTCGCACACTATTTGCAACTCTACTTGCTGCTGGAACCATTATATTCCTGAACATCCCAACATTTTCATTATTAACTGGTCTGCTCTTTGGTTTTAGTCTAGAATGAGAGAGGCTATTCTTCGGCCTAAGTCTAGGAAATTTATTTTGAATCGAATTTTCATTTATTCCTCCATTACCTTGTTCATTCATGTTGTTCTGATTTTCTGCTTTTCTCGCAATTGCGATAATCGACTCAATCTCTTCACCAAATTCGTCTACATGTCCTAGAAGTGAATCAGGTGAATTGAAAGCATCAAATTCTGGTATTGAATCATTGGTTAATGGTAATTCTTGATTAGGAATGTGGAATCCATCTTTACTACAAAAATTTGGAAGAGGCTCGGGCAGAGGTGATCTCCCTGCTTCGATTTTCGACATATATGACGATTCAGATTGTATTGATTTATTTTCTACAAGTGGTGATAAGTTATTTCTTTGATTGCCCGCTGAAATTTGATCGATTTGATTGAAAAGAGACATTGGATGTGGGTCTTGATGAGTTCTTCTATCGCTCACATTATCAATTCCTCTTTGAATAAGTGAGTTTGTTTGAGAGTNAGCTGCATTAGGTCTAGGTCTGTCAAGCCAAGAAGGTAGTGAGGGCGTGGTTTCTTCCACTATAGTAGGCTGTTGATATTGGATACTAGTTTCTGGTAGAAAGTTTGTTTCTGGAACTTGAGGCTTGTCTTCAAACATGAAATTATCTAATTCAGCCTCAAGAAATGATGTTATTGATTCTGAAGGTTTGACCTCGATAGGTTCAGGTTCCATTGCTAAAATTGCAGATCTAGGATACTCAGCATCTCTATCTAGTATTTCTAAACCTTCTTGAGCTTCAGCNATTGTGAANCCTTTTTGCAATCGTAATANTATNGTGTTAAGTCTCAATAGTGAGGCATCATTACCNGTTANNGCATGGCAATCACCGATATCTGTATCGATTGTAANGGTTGGTTTTCTAGTCAATAGCCATCCCGATACCAGCGAAACTCCCAGTGTTAAACTNATTATTTTGAATATTTGATAAGTCAAAATTCTGGTACCAATCCAAATCAAACCAAATCCAACTAGGGCAAATGCGAATGGTATTAGTTTTGTATGGTGGTGATGCACTCTGCTGATGGATGATATTTTGATATCGAGAGCATGACCAGTTTTTGATTCGATAGAGAGCATGCGCTCATCTACTGTAGCCCGAACCTTACCAGAAGTNCCATCCAGTGAAAGAGATCTGAAAACAACATTTTCTCTCTTGTTACTTGGACTTGCTTCGCGTCCTGTTAATTGCATCCCAATACGCGTAGCGTATCGTTCAGGTTATCAACCCACCGCTATTTGTGGACTAAATTATGTNGANATTTACACCCAATTTAATTTGCCAANACTACTCNAACAGACTTAAACTAGCGCTACCGATAATTCTTGGTTTAGAGTCTAGTTGTGAGATGACAGTTGGCATAGGATTTTCTCGTCTGATGAATAATGGTGAATCCCATTCGACAATTAATTCACTTCCTGAAGACTCCTGAACCCTTCCCACAACAAACTGTAAATCAACACTCGCATGAATCACATCGCCTTGAGCCAGAATTCTCTTTTGAAACGGAGAGGTCTCTAATTTTAATGATGATTTTTTATGCAATTGGACAGCTAAGGGAATACTTGTATTAGTTTTTTTATCTTCAACTTCCGGACGGACCAATATTGACCCACTGCTAAGGTGTTCTTCTTTGGCGTTCCTTAAAGCAATTCCAACTCGGTCACCCGCAGTTGCGCTAGGGACATCATCGTCCATCACCTGAAGAGATTTGGCATTACCAGTTCCTTTAGCAGGAAGAAGATATAATTCATCATGAACATTAACCGTACCCGATTGAACGTATCCTATTGCTACAAGCCCAATCCCTTTGACATTGAAATTTTGATCGATAGGAACAACCAGTGGCGATAAAGAAGATTGGTGTAAATCATCAGCAATAATATCCATGAATTGGTACAACTGATTTCTTAATTCAATTCCATCTGTAATAGAAAAAACCCATTTGTCTAATCCGGCTTGTTTGAAAAGCATCTTGACTTGCTGTTCATCTATCCATTCGCCATCAGGGGGGTTTATTATTGCAAGACCAAGCTTGATTTTCGAGCTAGCAAATGCTACTAATACTTCACCCAATGTAGAATCGATTGCAGATATCTCAATAACTCCAACCCTAGCTGCTGAAATAGCGTTTAGGAATGGGCGCAACCTCTCTGGAAATTTTACAGGTCTAATAATTGATAGAATACGCGGACCGTCAGGCCCATTTTCCTTGTGAACGTAGGTGTGAACATCTCTTTGGTCGGCTGGTTTGGCAATTTCTTTTGCCAATTCATCGGTTCCAATCATTGCTATATTTAGTACAGGCATGACAACACGACCAGGTTTGGAATTATTTCAGCATCATTCTTCCTTTTCAGAAAGCATTTGTTCTCTAATTTGCTTTGCTTTATCCCAGTCTGCCTGTTCAGATTCATTTTCTACGACTAACTGAGGAATTGGGATAGGTCTCATCATTGAGTCTATTGCTACGAAGAAAAAGAACCCTTCACAAATTTTCTTTTTCTCCCAAGTTGCCTTGTTAACTGCCATAGCGGTAACTTTTGTACATGCAGTGTGACTACTTGTAAAAACAACCTTACCTGTTACCTCCAAAAGGTCACCTTGACGAGCAGGAGCGATGAATTTTAGTGTATCGATAGAGATAGTTACAAATTCCCTGTGGGCGAATTTTGAACAAGCAATACCTCCGGCCTTATCCATTACAGAAAGTAAGCGTCCACCAAATAGCGTATCATGGTCATTGGTATCTCCCGGGAATATATGTTCAATCAGAGTTACTGGCTCTTTGGAATAAGGCTCCATACACACTCCCACAAAGCCATACTTCAAGAAGTCATTCCGTTAGGGAGACTGTAATTACGCTTTTCAATAAACATCTTCTGTATTGCTATCAACATAAATTTGTTAATTCTAGTTGAGCAGTATTCACAGTCGTGGACAATTTGTGATGTTTGAATCAATGGAAACGCAAATAGAAACTGATAGTTAACAAAAAATGTATTTAAAGGTAATTTCTTGTTAGAAACATCAATAAAAAGAACAAAATCAAAGTTTAGCTTACAATTTAATTTTTTTCTGATTACGAGCATTTCTACTTCAAAAAGCGATGCATTTTAGTCTTAGACTCCTTGGTATGGTGGCGGGTGAAGTGATGTTGACCGGAAATGAACGAATTAAAACCTCAATTTTTTTGACCCTAATCATGGTATTGATGCCTTTTGCAGCGGCCACGTCAACTAATACGTTCGATGATGGTTCATCAGAAGTAATTGTTCAATTCAAAGACGGAGTTAATACAGTCAATACTTCGGAAGGAGTCTTCAATGTACCCTCCGATGAGACAATTACCTCGACATCTCTACAAGTCTCCACC
>PBWC01000077.1 GCA_002729095.1 Methanobacteriota archaeon | reverse complement strand
CATCACCGATAATGATAATGCTCCTGTGGTTGACTTCAATACTACAAGCTCAAATGGAGCTGAATCCGTATCTGCCAAAGCCATTACAGTCGACTTATCTACCGCCTCTGGTCAAAACGTAACAGTTGATTATGCTGTTACAGGAACTGCAACTGGCTCTGGTACAGATTACACCTTAGCCAATGGAACGCTCACCATAAGCGCTGGCTCAACATCTGGAGCCATCACTATTGCTGGCATTGTTAACGACACTCTAGATGAAGCTAATGAGACAGTCATCGTTACTTTATCCAGCCCCACCAGTGCAACTCTAGGAAGTGACGATACCCATACTTACACCATCAATGATAATGACAGTGCACCGGTGGTGGATTTTAATACCACAAGCTCAAGTGGAGCTGAGTCAGTTTCTTCTAAAGCTTTAACGGTTGATTTATCCGCTGCATCCAGTAAAAACATAACAGTTGACTATGTGGTGACTGGAACTGCAACTGGATCTGGCACTGATTACACGCTAGCCAATGGCACCTTAACTATAAACGCTGGCGCAACTTCTGGAATCATTACCATTGGTAGTATTGCTGACGATTCGTTGGATGAGGCAAATGAGACAGTCATCGTTACTTTATCGAATCCCAGCAATGCAACCTTGGGAAGTGATGATGCTCATACTTATACCATTACTGATAATGACAGCGCCCCAGTAGTTGATTTTGAATTGACTAGTTCCAGCGGGTTAGAATCTGTATCTTCTAAGGCTATTACAGTAGATCTATCAGCAGTCTCAGGACAAAATGTGACAGTTAACTATGCAGTTACTGGTACTGCGACTGGATCAGGTACAGATTACACACTAGCTAATGGAACACTCACCATCAGTGCAGGATCAACAACAGGAACTATCACAATAGCTGGGATTGTTAATGATGGAGTTACTGATCCAAATGAAACCGTCATTCTTACTTTATCAAGTCCAAGTAATGCAACTTTAGGTAGTGATGATGTTCATACATTCACAATTCAGGAGCCAGAAGGAGACAGAGATATATCTTTTGCTGATGCTACTTCAAGCGGAGCTGAATCATCATCCTCTAAATCCATCACGGTAAATATAACGTCAACCTCGGCAGAAGATGTAACAGTTAATTATGCGGTCACTGGAACTGCAACAGGATCAGGCACTGATTACACTCTGGCTAATGGCACTGCAACTATTGCGGCGGGCTCAACATCAACAACGATTACTATTGCCGGAATTGTTGATGACTCATTGGATGAGGTGAATGAAACTGTCATTATTACCTTATCTAATCCGTCAAACGCAGATCCGGGCACCATTCTTGTTCACACTTACACCATCACTGATAATGACAACGCACCCGTTGTTGATTTTAGTGGCACCAGCTCAAGTGACGCTGAATCAGTTTCTTCTGCAGCATTGACCGTAGATTTATCTGCAGTTTCAGCAAAAGATGTAACAGTTGATTATGCGGTGACTGGAACTGCGACTGGATCGGGCACTGATTACAGTCTAGCCAATGGCACCCTGACCATTAATGCGGGCTCATCAACTGGGACTATAAATATATCAAGTATTATCGATGACTCTATTGATGAGGCTAACGAGACAGTCATCGTTACTTTATCGAACCCCAGTAATGCAACCTTGGGCAGTGATGATGCTCACACTTACACCATTACTGATAATGATGATGCTCCAATAGTTGATTTCAATGCCACCAGCTCCAGTGATGCCGAATCAGTTTCTTCGGCAGGTTTAACCGTAGATTTATCGGCAGTCTCAGGACAAAACGTAACGGTTGATTATGCGGTGACTGGAACTGCGACTGGCTCAGGTACTGATTACACCTTAGCCAATGGCACCTTGACCATTAATGCCGGTGAAACAAGCGGGACTATTACAATCGCTAGCATTGTTAATGACTCATTAGACGAAGCAAATGAAACCGTCATCGTTACCTTGTCTAACCCCAACAATGCAACCTTGGGCAGTGATGATGCTCACACCTACACCATTACTGATAATGATGATCCACCAGCTGTTGATTTTAATACCACCAGTTCAAGTGGCGCGGAATCAATATCTTCAAAGGCCATTACGGTGGATTTATCTGCAGTTTCAGCACAAGACGTAACAGTTGATTATGCGGTGACTGGAACTGCAACTGGATCTGGCACCGACTACACCCTAGCTAATGGCACCTTAACCATCAATGCGGGCGAATCTACTGGGACTATAACTATTGCTAGCATTATTGATGATACGGCTGATGAAGCTAATGAGACAGTTATTTTGACTCTATCCAACCCAAACAATGCAACGCTGGGCAGCGATAGCGTTTATACATACACCATTACAGATAATGACAGTGCACCTGTAGTTGATTTTAATACAACCAGCTCAAGTGACGCTGAATCAGTTTCTTCGTCAGGTTTAACTGTTGATTTATCTGCCGCATCAAGTCAAAACGTAACAGTTGATTATGCAATCACAGGAACTGCAACAGGATCAGGCACTGATTACACTTTGGTTAATGGAACTCTCACGATNAGTGCCGGTTCAACAACAGGCTTAATTACGATAGCAGGAATTATTGATGATTCTTTAGATGAAGCCAATGAAACCGTTATCGTGACCTTGTCTAACCCCAGTAATGCAACTCTTGGTAGCGATAAAGTCCATACTTATACCATTACTGATAACGATAGCGCACCAGNAGTAGACTTCAATACCACAAGCTCAAGTGGAGCTGAATCAGTATCGTCCAAAGCCATTACGGTGGATTTATCTGCAGCATCCAGTCAAAACGTGACAGTTGATTATGCTTTGACAGGAACTGCGACAGGCTCCGGNACCGATTACACACTTGCGAATGGGACCTTAACCATCAATTCNGGAACAACAAGTGGAACAATTACTATCGCAAGCATTGTTAATGACNCTTTAGATGAAGACAACGAGACCNTTATTCTGACTCTTTCCAACCCAAGTAACGCAACTTTGGGTACTGATACAGTTCATACTTACACCATCGCTGATAATGACGATGCGCCAGTAGTTGATTTCAACACTTCAAGTTCAACTGGAGCTGAGTCAGTTTCCTCCAAGGCTATTACTATTGATTTATCAGCAGTTTCTGCAAAAGCCGTCACTGTTAATTATGCTTTGACTGGAACTGCAACAGGTTCAGGCACTGATTACACTCTTGGGAGTGGAACTCTTACAATTAATGCCGGGTCTTCAACTGGTACAATAACCATTGCTAGCATAGTTGATGATTCTATCGACGAAGCAGATGAGACTGTTATTTTGACACTCTCAAACCCCAGTAATGCAACTCTGGGTACTGACAAAGTTCATACTTNCACTATCACTGANAATGACANTACTCCAACCATTGACTTCAATTCNACCAGCTCAAGTGGAGCTGAATCTGTATCTTCTAAGGCTATTACAGTGGATTTGTCTGGACCTTCTAGTGAAACCGTAACGGTCGATTACGCAGTTACAGGCACAGCTAGTGGATCAGGAACAGACTATACGCTAATAAATGGAACCTTAAGTATTGCTGCGGGCTCCACAACAGGCACTATAATAATTGCTAATATTGTCGATGATTCTGCTGATGAACCAGATGAAACCGTCATTCTTACTTTATCAAGTCCAAGTAATGCAACTTTAGGTAGTGATGATGTTCATACTTATACCATTGCTGATGATGATGGTTTGCCTACAATCGACTTTAATGTCGCAAGTTCAAACGGCGCTGAAGATATATCATCAGTAGCTTTAACTGTTGATTTGTCTGCAGCTTCAAGTAGTAACATTACTGTGGATTACGCTGTCACAGGAACGGCTACAGGTTCTGGCACCGATTATACTCTTGCCAATGGAACCCTAACTATAAGTGCTGGTGGAACTTCTGGAACCATAACAATAGCCGGAATTGTTGATGATGATCTGGACGAAGATAATGAGACAGTAATCATTACTTTATCTAATCCAAATAATGCTGTTCTTGGAAATGATAGTGTCCATACTTATACCATCAGTGATAATGATGGCACTCCAACAATAGCATTTTCTAGTTCGACCTCTACTGATTCAGAATCAGTTACAACTAGATCCATAACTGTTGGTGTTCTCTTTGCAGCTTCCACACCAATTCAAGTTGATTATGGAGTTACAGGAGGCACTGCTGGATCGGGAACTGACTACTCATTGTCATCTGGCAGCGTGACCATTGAAGAGGGTGCAACAAGTGGAACAATAGTTATACCTTCGATTATTGATGATCAGTCAGATGAAACTGATGAAACAATAATCATCACTTTATCAAATCCTACCGGCGCAATTCTTGGCAGTGATATTGTTCACACCGCCATTATTACTGATAATGACAACCCTCCCGTAATTGACTTTAATATAACCAGCTCAAGCGGAGCTGAATCAGTTTCCTCTGCTGGCCTGACTGTGGATTTATCTGCTGTATCAGCACAAAACGTGACAGTTGATTATGCGGTAACTGGAACTGCTACCGGATCAGGAAAAGATTACACCCTTGGTGCTGGAAAACTAACTATTAATGCGGGCGAAACTAGCGGTACGATAACCATCGCGAGTATAATTGATGATCCATTTGACGAGCCTGATGAAACAATAATTATTACTTTATCTAATCCAGTCAATGCAACTCTGGGTAATGATAGTGCCCATACTTTTACAATTATTGATAATGACACTACTCCGATCATTAATTTTAGTGCTCCAACTTCAAACGGTGATGAATCTATAACTTCTGCAGTCTTAACTTTAGATTTATCTGTTGCGCCGACTCAAAATGTAACACTTGACTTTGCGGTTACTGGAACCGCTTCAGGCTCTGGTACAGATTACACCTTAGCCGATGGAACGCTGACGATAAGTGCTGGCGAAACAACTGGAACTATTACAATAACTGATATTATCGACGACCTATTGGATGAAGAAAATGAGACGGTGATAGTCACTTTATCAAATCCAAGCAATGCAACCTTAGGGGCTGATAATGTCCATACTTACACTATTAATGATAATGATAGTCTTCCTAACATAGATTTTGATGTCAATAGCTCCGAAAGCGATGAGCCTTCTCCATCAATTAGCATTAAAATTGATCTATCTGCGGTATCTGGCAAGGAAATATCAGTGGATTATGAATTAACAGGAACGGCATCCGGATCAGGTGTCGATTATGATTTAGACAACGGTACTTTAATAATTGATGCTGGCGAAAATGCCGGCATCATAATTATTCCGGGTATTGTTGATGATGACCTGGCCGAGGAAAACGAAACGATTATCGTGACCTTGTCTAACCCTATCAATGCAACTCTGGGAGAAGACTATGTTTATACTCACACAATATTGGCAAATGACGATGATAAAAGACCAATCTTAATAGGCACTGACCCCAAAGATGACAGCTCAAGAGTTCCAGTGGACAGCGATATCATCTTAACGTTTAACAAAATCGTAAAT
>PBWC01000018.1 GCA_002729095.1 Methanobacteriota archaeon | reverse complement strand
CTAATTATCGAAGCCGAAGATCAGAATGGTTGGAAGGATGTAGAGTATGTCATGGTAGAGTTGGCGCCACAAGAAGATAATTTTGATTCTAAAATATGGTTTTTCCCGAGGAACAACACCGCATGGACAGATAGTCCTTTCATTACAATTCTAACCAATCCTGATGGTTCATCTAAAGCCAAGATTAGAAACGAAGATGGAAATGTTCTACTTGACCCATTCGAATCAGAATTCTTCATCGATCTGCCTATAGTTTTAGACTGGGGGCTACCATTTGGCCAACAAAATACTCCAGTATTCGAGATTAAAGATTTGGATAATTCAGAAGTTTATTCGGAATCATCATTTAGACAATCTTGGAGATACAGTGATGATATACAGTTAGACATTAGAGGAGATTTAGTCAATGATCTGATGATATCTCCAATATTCTATGATTTGGATGCTCCATATTCAAGAGATATTAGGAAAGGCTCAGTTTATCCTGGAGATAGTGTAAGTTTCAAGGGACAGTTCGTGTTTTCTGAGGGTGTATTGAGTAATGTGTTTATCAATCCAGAAATAGAGTTGTTCCTAGAAATAACTAGATTGCCAGTTGAAGCCGATTTCAATAAAGGTTATTCGAAACTGGATGGGGAGGTTACTACGCACAACTTCACCGGTGGTCAATTCAATATCACATTAAATGCGCCAGGTTCTGTGAATGAATTCGATTATACATTCAGGTTAATCAATTTGCCAACTGGTGCTCAAGATTTAACTGATTCAAAATGTGGTGGATTAACATTCTATGGTTGCGGAAGTTTCACTATCAAGGTGGACGGGACACCTCCTAAGATTGTTCAGAATTCATGGTCCGCAGAGCGAGGAGATATGCTAGATACCGACCCAGATAGATTCCTAGACGAAGGGGAAATGCCCACTTCGACATACCACTGTGTTGATGTCGAGGTTCTGATTGAGGAGCGAGGTTCATTGGCAGAAGGGGATGTAAAGTTGAAGTGGAAATTCTACAAGGATGCTGCTAATTCATTGACGTGGGACCCTTACAAAGATGCTTTTGGATTAAATGAACAAACACACATTCTCAATCTTACTACTACAGGTCAAGGATCGATTTTGGCTTATGGCGATTGCATCGACTTATGGCCTGAAAATGTTGTAAAACCCGAGATTACTAGTAGCGATATCACTGGAAATGTAAAGTTGGTGATGTGGATTGATGCTGTTGATGGATCAGGATCTCAAGTATTATTTGGTGGACAACCATCACAGGAAAGTGGTGCATTAGGGATCATATCAACGACTAAACTACATTCATCAAGTTATGACTTCATATTTGAAAAAGCACAATTTGAGGTTAGAAATCTAAGATTGGTTCCAGAATCACCAGAAGTCGGAGATAGTGTTACTGTTGAGATTGAGGTGTTGAATGTAGGCTCACTAGCTGGTTCGGCAAACCTCTCCGTGCGTTCAGTAACTAATAACGGAATTCCAGTACTAGAAGGAACTGTTGTTAGTGAAGAAATTTCTATCGATCAGAGTATGTGGGTATCAATTAAGTTAGAGGAGTTTAGAGTTGCTACTACTGGTATGTACTACTTGGTCGATGATAATGATTGTACTGATGACGACTGTACTCCTCTTTACAACGGAAATACTAGAGGAGATACTTTTAATGTCAAGGTTGCAGGAGATTCAGATTCGGGTGTTTCAACATTACTGATTGTTGTGATTTTAATCGGTGTTATTGCAATACTTGGTATTGTAGTGGTTGTAATTTCACGTAGAGATAATATTTCTAGCGATTATTTTGACGATGATGATGAGTATGAAGACGATGATAAAGCCTATGCAGAGTTGCCAGGTCAATCACCGGCTTCAGCAGCATATATTAGTCCAGAAATGGTTGAAGCCATGCAAAGATTCCCACAATGGTCTCAAGAAGATATTCAAGGTTACTTCGACCAAGGTTGGGACGTTAATTCCCTGCAAGAATGGATAGACAGCCAATGAGTGTGAATAGCGTGTCATCCAGACTTGACTGGGAAGACATCACTTGGACTGACCCTGATGGAGGGGCAATTATTCTCCATGGTGTTTTACCCACTATAGTATTCCCAAGAAAACTTAGGCCTAAGTTTGAATGGCATGGATTAGCCTTACTAGAGTCAGAGGACATTGTTGAACTATGGATTCAAGAGGAAAAAGACGAAGCAGAATCTCAAGGAATAAACCGCTCTCATGCATTAATCTCTGGAGGTACGATGGCATTATACCTAGATGAGTTGATTGAATTAGAGGATATTCCTTCCGGAAGGTTCCCCGATCCTGAACCAAGACGAATTCATCGATTAGCAATTCGGCATGAACGTCCAGTTTATTTTATTGAGCCATCTTTTGATGATGAACTCTGGGAGGAGCACATGATCAAGGAAGCTAAGGAGGTTTCACGTTGGAGGAAACTATTGGGTCTAATTTCACTTGGCGGTAAATGGAGAAAAAGAGTGAAGAAGAATATTTTTGAAGCAAAGAAACCGCCTAAAGGTATAGGTGCAAATTTTGCCTCAGCATCAGTTTTAGCCGCTACTTGGTGGGACCTGAATGAATGGCTAATTGGAGAGCAGATTTCATCTTCTAGGAATGCAAGATTTGCAAAAAGACTCCGTGGTGCTCTTGCTGATTTGAGAAAGAAGTATGGCGACGATGCACGACTAATAGTTCCAATTGCCATGCCTTGGCGTCTACAAATACTTAGTTCGCTAGATTTATGCTCCGAAGTAGAGGAGATTTCATCTAACACCACTGGTTCGATTAACATGGAGGAGGAGTAAATGGCGATTGGTGGAGTAGATGTTCGAGTTGAAAATCAACTGGTCAGATTTGTTACTAAACAAGCAATAGACCAAGAATTAGTAGTTACTCAATTAGCCGGCCAACGAAGTGGTGATATTGTTATCAAAGCGCTGGAAAAGCCTAGAGCGACTCTAGTGGTCGATTCTGAAGGCCGAATCATTGTCCATGGAACTCATAGAGTTGATGCAGCCAGAGCTGCTGCGAAAGAATTACTTCTACGGTTAGGAATGGATGACTCGGGTTTGCAAACTGAATTAGGTCCTGTGATTGCTTCATTTAATTTTGATAATAATATCAAAGTAGAGTCATTGGATTTTGACATTTCTTCTGGTCAAGCAAATTTTGACCAGAGGCTTGGTTGTGCAATTGTTAATGATACTAGACATAATTTGAAACTATACATTTGGCCTAATGGAAAGTGTGTAGCCACCGATGCTAGACATCCAAATATGGTTGCAATGTCTGCAGTATACTGGAAAGGCCAATTTGAAGAAATGCAGTACTTTGTAGCCTAATCATCGTGATAAAATGAAAGATAATCAGTTAACTTGGAATGGTCCAATTATTGACAACCATTTCCACCTAAATCGCAAAGGTAGATTCCTTGAAGCCGCCAAGGATTTCAAAAATACCGGTGGTACAGGTTTAGTTCTTGTTCATTGTCCTGATTTTTCTAATCCACCAACTACTAAAGATGGTCATATCAAAACCTATCAAGATACAATTAATATGGCTGAATTAGTTAGAAAAGAACATGACTTGCAAGTTAGAGTAGTTCTTGGTCCTCACCCTGCAGCTTTTGCTCATCAATTTATTGAATGGATTGATGAAGATCCAAAATCAGGTGCTGAAAGAGCAATTCAGAATTATCGTGATAGTATTGATGGAGCATTGGAATTTGTCAGAGAGGGGCATGCTCATGCTATCGGCGAAGTTGGAAGACCACACTGGCCAGTAAGTTATGAAGTGTGGGAACTTTCTAACCAATTACTAGAGGAAACCATGAAATTAGCAGCTCAAGAAAATATTGTTTTACAACTTCATGTAGAGGGCGAACTTGAGTCTACATACTCCGATTTGTCTAAGATGGCTGCGAAATGTGGACTTCCAGCAGAAAAATTAGTTCGACATTACTCTCCACCAAACATCGACTCCAAGATTACTTTGGGCGTAACTCCAAGCGTACTCATCGGTAAAGGTGCTCTGGATGAATTATTGGTCACTGCAAAGAATTGTTCTCACGGTTTTCTTCTCGAAACTGATTATATGGACGACCCAAGAAGGCCTGGTGCAGTCTTAGGTCCTAAGACAGTTCCAAAGCGTACCAATCAATTACTCAATATGGGCATCGATGAAGAATTACTTTGGAGAGCACATCAAGACCTTCCTGAGAAATTATACGGGCCTGCAAATTGATGAATTTAGGGTATTTTTCCGCTCATTCCGCCATCACATTGATGAATAGCCGATTATACCCATAGCCGGTGCAAGATGTTTAGGCGTAGTTTCTCATTCCTAATTCTAGTGCTTTTTTTGCTACCGATAGTGCCTCTATCTAACGGTCAAGGTAATCCTGCTCCAGGAGTGAACATTGATTGTGAAAGCGATCCTGAAATGAATGTACATCCGCTGTACTATGAGCCGGTTGATTTGATTTGTACGATAGAAAATACTTCACAATTTGATGAAACTATAGAAATTAGTAACGAATTTGAAGGCGGAAACTCGGTGCAAATTCAAGGGGCATCTGATGAATATACGGTTGCTGGAGGCGAAACAGAACAATTTACTGTAACATTTTCTGGTGATACAAAAATTCCCTCAACTGAAAGTTTTGACTTTGAAATCATTGCAACTGTAACTCAATGGCTTATCCCAGGCGAACTACCAGAAATGGTTCAAACTAATGCGTCAGTAACCGGTAAACTGGAAATTGGAACATATGGCATAGTTGAGTTACTAATCTCCGATAAGAGTACGAGGAATATGGAGCCAAGTGACGAGGTGACCATAAACCTGCAATTTACTAATAGAGGAAATGATCAAGATAGAGTCGAAGTCAGAATTAAAAATCAAGCTGATTTGGAAAGTTTGGGATTCTCATTCCCAATGTCTTCCTTTGTTGCTGAAGATTTAGCTATCGATGCAACCTCTCCGGTGAGAGAAATAGTAGTTAGAGCACCTTCTGATGTTTCAGAGAAGATTAATACTAATATTCAATTTGAAGCGAAAAGTAGCAATGACCCTGATGCTCCAGTTAGTGAGATATCAATCCCATTAGCAGTAGAAACAAGCAGTAGTTCTGGTTCATTCACTGGGCTTAGTGAAAATAGTCAAGATGATTTTATTCTTTACGGGGCAATTGGCGGTGGAGTAATTCTTTTCTTCATACTGGTTGGAATTGTTACCCGGTCGATAAAAAAGAAATCTGTTAAGACAAATGAACAAGACACCGATTCTGCGATTGAAATTGATGATAAAGACGGTGCGGATGAATTTGATGATTTATTCGATGATTTAGATGACTTTGATGATTTAGAAGCATCTGAAGATGAATTTGACGATTTACTTGCTGATTTTGAGTGAATATTTGTCACAGTGCCCCTTTTTGCTTATTCTTTAGGGGTTTAAAATTAGCCCTCTACAAGCCATATTGATGACAACAGTCAAAGAGCGAGTGTGTCCTGCTACACCTAATTAAGGCGGACGCGTTATGTTGGAACTTGAAGGAAAGACGGCTTTTGTCTTCGGTGTTGCTAGTGAAGATTCCATTGCTTGGGCTATTTGTCAAAAGTTAGCGAGTGCTGGCGTGACACTATATTTGGGATATCAAAAGAGATTTATGAGTCGTATTTTCCAACTTAAAGACAAGTTGCCACAAATAGCAGGTTTTTACCCATTAGATGTAGCAAATGATGAAACCACAAAAGAGTTTTTTGACAAATTTAGTGCTGAAAACCCCGGTAAAAAAGCCGATATTTTGATTCACGCTATAGGTTTCGCACCTAGGAGTTGCTTTGATAGACCGATTCTATTTGTCGAAGATCAAGATATTAACACAGCCATGACAATTTCGGCAAATTCACTCCAACGTTGTTTGAAATTTGCCTTACCCCACCTCAATAAAAACTCTTCAACAATCACGCTAACTTATGCTGCATCCAATAGATATGTACCTTCTTATGGAATTATGTCAATGGCAAAAGCAGCATTGGAGTGTTGGACTAGAGAACTAGCATGCCACCTTGGACCCGAGGGTCATAGAGTGAATTCAATCTCTTCAGGGCCAATTAGAACCATTGCTGCATCAGGTATACCGGGATTTGAAAATATTCTAAACCATGTCGAGAACAACTCTCCACTTAGACGAAATGTCAATCAAGATGATGTTGCAGGCGCTACGCTATGGTTGGCAAGTTCACTTTCCAGCGGAGTTACAGGTCAATGTATCTACGTTGATTCTGGCTATTCTATTACTATGGTACCTGAATCTATTATGCAATAATGAGGTTTTATTATGTCACTTACTACTGCAGATGGAAAACCCTGTGAAGGGATTGAGCAGGGTCGGTTTGAACCGATTGCAGTAATTGGCTTAGGAGCGTTAATGCCAGATGCAGAAGATGTTGATGGATTTTGGCAAAATATCTTAGATTCTAAGGTTAGTATTGTTGAGGTTGACCAGGACAGATGGCCAGGTAAAATAGAACATTTCTGGAAAAAAGGTGGTCCTGGAGATATTGAAGAAGGTTTTACCTATTCAAAAATCGGTGCTTTTGTTAAGAATTTTGAATTTGATTGGAGAAGATGGCGCCAACCACCAGGCACTCTAGCGCAGATTGATCCTTGCCAATTATGGGCTGTTGAAATTTCTGCTGCTGCTCTTGAACAGGCTGGTTATGATGGAGAAACTAAAGATATTGATAGAGCAAAATGCGGGGTTGTCTTTGCCAACGCACTGGGTGGTGAAAATAGGAATTTGTCAAATATCAGAGTTTGGTCAAATCATACTAAAGAACTAGCAAGAAAATACGGCCTACCCGAACAAAATTTAGATTCTTTTCAACAAGAAATCAATGAACATAATCCGAGGGTCGATGAAGATACAATGCCTGGAGAACTAGCCAATGTTGTATCTGGAAGAGTTGCTAATTTGTTAGATTTACAAGGTCCCAATTACGCTACTGATGCTGCGTGTGCATCATCTATGGCGGCAGTAATGGATGCCTGCAGAATGCTTCAATCAAGACAAGTCGATGTAATGCTAGCTGGTGCGACTGACAGAACATTAGATCCTGCTACCTATGCTAAATTCAGTGCTATTGGAGCATTATCTGCGACCCACTCTACTCCCTTTGACGCCAAAGCAAATGGCTTCGTAATGGGCGAAGGAGCAGGAGTTCTCGTACTAAAGAGGTTGAGCGAAGCAATTTCTGATGGTGACACAATCCATGCAGTCATTAGAGGGATAGGCGGGTCATCCGATGGAAGAGGAAAAGGCATCACTGCCCCCAGCCAAAGAGGACAAGTCCAAGCGATAGCAAGGGCTTACAGTCAAGCTGGTTATGATGCCTCAACTGTCGAATTAGTGGAAGCCCATGGCACCTCTACCAAGGTTGGTGATGCTACGGAATTGTCTACACTTTCTCGTCTGTGGAGTGGATATGATGGCGGAGACCATGTTGCTGTTGGCTCAATTAAATCACAAATTGGGCATCTAAAAGCAGCCGCAGGAATGGCTGGAATTATCAAGGGGGTGTTGGCTTTACACCACAGAACTATTCCTCCGTCCGCCGGTTTCAAAACGCCAAACCCAACAGTCGAATGGTCAGAGATTCCATTTTTTGTCCCCACTGCGCCAAGAGATTGGCCTAGGCCATTGGAAAATCCAAGAAGAGCAGGGGTTTCTGCATTCGGTTTTGGAGGCACTAATTTCCACATTGCATTGGAAGGATATGAGCCAGAATATCATATTCCCATTGCGGAGAATTGGGAAGCGAAATGGCGGACATATTCTGATTCAGCACCTTCAGCACCTTCAATTTTAGATAGCTCTGCAAAACCATCTATGTCTCATGAAGAATTGAAATCAATCGAAGGCGGAATGCTGCTACTTTCCTCCTCAACTATTGATTCTTTACAGGATAAACTCGAATCAATCAATTTCACAGGAACTAATTTTGACGAAGATCCTAGAGGCAGACGTCTGTCGTTTGAATTAGACTCATTATCACAGTTTAGCGAATCGGATGAAATTAGGATGGCAATTATAGCTACATCTTGGGCTGATTTTGACAAGAGGGTTGATTTGGCAAAGAAAGCAATGAATGATAAAGAAAAGTGGGGATTTCTGCAAGCCCAAGGAGTCTTACTTACTGATGAGCCTGCACTGCCAAGTAAGGCAAAAGTCGCTCACATGTACCCAGGTCAAGGTAGCCAATATGTTGGGATGACTTATGATTTACATAAGCGATACACTTCCGTCCAGAAAGTCTGGGAAAAGTCCGATGAAACAATGATTGAAGTTCTAGATGGTGAAACTTTGTCCAGTTTTGTTTTACGCCAAAATCTAAGCAAGGAGGAATTAGTTGAAAGCGAGCATAAACTTAAGCAAACAGAATATACTCAACCAGCAATGCTAACTGCAGATTTAGCTATTGAAAGATTGCTAAATGCTCATGGACATAAGCCTGACATGGTTGCAGGTCATTCTCTTGGGGAGTATGCTGCATTGATGTCTGCTGGTATTTTGAATATGGATGGTGCTTTGAGAGCTTCTGCTGCAAGAGGAACTGAGATGGGTTCAGTTGAAATCGATGATAAAGGTTTGATGGCAAGCATTACCGCACCTTACAGTGAGGTTGAACAAGTAATAGATTCGATAGAAGGTTACGTTATAGCAGCAAACAAGAATTCTCCAAAAATGACCGTCATCGCTGGAGAAACCGAACCTGTAAAACAAGCAATGAGTATTTTTGAATCGAGAGGATTTTCTGCAACAGCACTTGCTACGTCACATGCTTTCCATTCAAAGATAGTAGCGCCCGCCAACGAACCATTACGAAGATTTTTGGAAACTCTTGAGATTAATTGGCCTAAGATACCGATCACTGCAAATGTTGATGGTGATTTTTATGAAATGGCAGGAGAGGATTCGAAGAAATCAGTTTTGAGTAAATTAGCACCACAAATGGCTTCTTCAGTCGAATGGACCTCTCAAATTGAAACAATGTATGGCGCTGGTGCTAGAGCCTTTGTTGAAGTTGGACCAAAGAGGGCCCTGACCATGTTTGCAACCCAAATTTTGGCAGATAAACCGCACTTACCTATAATGACCAATCATCCAAAACAAGGAGGAATAGCCTCATTCTTAACCGCAATTGCTTCCTTGGCACTTGCAGGAAGAAGACCGGTATGGCCAGAACCGACTTCAAATGAGTTATCTGAAGGATTTAGGGCAGGTCCACTAGAGGCTTATTCCAACAAAGCATCAGTGAAAATTACCTCTAATATTTCTGATGACCTTATGTCACGTTCTCGGCCGCTACCAAGCAATAATAATACTGCAACACCTGATATGCAACAGACAGTAGCTACTCAAACACACTCTGTCATCAAGGAAATATCGGTTGAAGATGCAATACAATCATATGTTGGCGAGTTGGTTTCGTCAATGACAAATTATCCCGCTAAATTTTGTTCCGGAATGATTGATTTGAGGTCGGTTCTTGGTTTGTCTGAACAAGAGATATCCAGCGCTGTAAGTAAGATTAACCAGCAATGTGAAACAGATTCAGAATTTGATATTAGCCAAGCGAAGACTGTTGCAGACCTCTCAAGATGGATTTCAAAACCACCTAAACAGTACATGTCTGTAAAGCAAGAAATATCCAAAAATGGCGATATGCAAATTAGCCGTACGACATCTTTGGTTCAAAGCCACCTTGAAAGGCGTAGACAAGATCCTTACGTCATCACTGGTATTTCTTTGGGACTGCCCGGTGGAGAAAAGGTATTTTCTGAGGATACTTTTGAACGATTAGTTAGAGGTGAAACTTGCATAACAGAAGTTAGCGATGAATACAAACAAAAACTACTGGATAAGAATATAGTACGTTTAATCAAAGGTAGAGATGGTTCAGTAAATATGGAAGAAGCGAAACAATTTTCTGATATTCCTCAATTGGCAGGGCTTAAATCTGCATTTGACCTATCAGAAGAATTTGGTATTGACCCCAAAGCAATCCTTGCGTGGGATATCACGACTCAACTTGCAGTTGCATCGGGATTACTTGCTCTTAGAGATGCTGGAATCCCCCTTACTCCCGTAGAACAAATTGGAAAAGGCGGTCTTAGATTAATCACTAATTGGCAGGTCCCTCAAATTCAAAGAGAAAGAACTGGTATTGTTTTCGCCTCATGCTTCCCAGGAATACAATCTGCATTGAAGCATACCAAAACTAATGGTGATGATGGAGAAGGTAGATTCGATAGAAGGTATCTATTCCAAGTTCTAAATATGGGTCATTCGCAATTTGCTCAATATACTGGAATTAGAGGACCTAATACCACCGTTAATCTAGCATGTGCCTCATCTACCGCAGCCTTTAGTGTCGCTGAAGATTGGTTAAATAGTGATAGAGTTGACAGAGTTGTGATTATCTCGGCAGATGATGTAACAGGCGAAGATATGTGGGAATGGTTTGGTAGCGGTTTTGCTGCTTCAGGGGCAGCATCTACTAGTAATGTCATTGAAGAAGCAGCCTTACCATTTGACAAGAGAAGGAATGGTTTAGTTCTAGGAATGGGTGCAGCCGCATTTGTTGTTGAAAGACAATCACAGGCCGAGCAAAGAGGAGTTCAGCCAATTGCTGAATTGCTTGGTACTAGGGTTGCAAATTCAGCCTATCACGGCACTAGATTAGATGTAGACCATGTTGCTCAAACAGTAGATGAATTTCTTTCAGAGATGGAGCAGACATGGAGTTTAGATAGACATAAAATAGCCTCACAAACAGTGTTCTTTTCCCATGAAACATACACACCTGCTCGAGGTGGCTCGGCCCAATCTGAAGTGAAAGCATTAAGACAAACCTTCGGAAATAGTGCCGATAAATTGGTTATTGCCAATACCAAAGGTTTCACCGGTCACCCAATGGGTGTTGGCATTGAAGATGCAAGTATGTTCTATGGTCTTTTAACAGGTCGAATTCCGCCGATAGCGAATCACAAAGAGGTCGATCCAGAATTAGGAAATCTGAATTTGTCTAAGGGTGGAGATTATCCCAATTTGAATTATGGAATGCGATTTGGGGCTGGATTTGGTTCACAAATTGCTCTTTCATTTGTTAGAAAATGCGAAATCGTAGGTGAAAGAATTGATGGTGATGTATTCTTCCGCTGGGTTAGAAATCTAGCCAATTCAGATGATGTTGAAATGAGGATTTGGCAAAATAAATTAGTTGCTTATGTTGATGGAAGCAATAATCTCCATGGTGGAGTTCAAGGTGAGGAATGGGAAATTTCACAGAAAGAAAACATCACTCAAGTAGTTGTAGAGGAAAAGAAGTTACCAGACCCAGAACCCCAAACAGAGGCAGTAGCCGATAACCCTGAAGTTACAAAGTCGGTTAGTAAGATAGATGGAGACATCAGTGAAACCGTAATTGGCGTAGTTGTTGAACATACGGGTTATCCTGCGGATTTCGTAGAATTAGACCAAGACCTTGAAGGAGAACTTGGAATTGATACCGTAAAACAAGCCGAGATAATGGCAGATATTCGTTCTAAATTTGGATTACCAGTTGATGAAGACTTTGTATTATCTGATTATCCAACTCTAAATCACATGATTGGATACATACAGAAAATGAGCGGAGAATTACCCGGTCCGGTTGAAGTTGTGGCCACTACTGCTGCTCTTGCGGCGGAGGTTACTATTGATTCAACCGAGGTTGTTTCAGAGGTTATCGAAGATGTAGTATCTAATAGTGGGTTAGAAATAACTGATGAATCGTTAACTAAGACAGTAATCGAAGTAGTTGTACAACACACTGGTTACCCAGCGGATTTCATCGAATTAGATCAAGATTTAGAAGGAGAACTTGGAATTGATACCGTAAAACAAGCCGAGATAATGGCTGATATCCGTTCTAAATTTGGATTACCTGTTGATGAAGACTTTGTTCTATCCGATTATCCTACTCTTAACCACATGATTGCCTATATCCAAAAAATGAGTGGCGAGGCAGTGGTTTCTCAAGAACCTGTGATTGATACTCCAGTAGTGCAAACCACTTCTGCCCAGGAAACCCCGATGGCTGAGGTCGTCAAACCAAGCATCACACAGTCAGTGGGTAATGAGGAAATAGAACAACGATTGGTTGAAGTGGTAGTAAAACACACTGGATATCCTGCAGATTTTATCGAGATGGACCAAGATCTTGAAGGCGAACTTGGCATTGATACAGTCAAACAAGCTGAGATAATGGCCGAAGTCAGAGATATTTTTTCTCTCCCTGTCGATGAAGATTTTATCCTAAGCGATCACCCGACTCTGAATCATTTCACTGCATATATCATCAAGATGCAGGGCGGTAGCCAGGAAATGGAAGTTACAGAGCAAGAAGTGAAAGTTCCTCAACCAGCAATAGAACACGAACCAATTGCCGGAGTACCAAAAACGACCAAGGATGACGGTACAATAGACCAAGGCTGTAGAAGGTGGCAAGTTGAAGTAGAAGAGTGTGAAGGTATCAATTCCATTCTAGAGATAAGTGGCACTGTACTTGTGACAGATGATGGATGGGGAATTGCCGAAGAGTTCTGTATTCTTCTAGACAAGCGTGGAATTAACGCAATAAGAATCGGATTTGAAAGCGACATCAGAGATATGTCTGTGCAAAAAGAAGGCGAAAGAGTAGTTTATCGTGCTGACCCTGGTAATCCTGAACATCTATCTGAACTATGTGAGAATTTATCGAAGGCGAAAATTACTGGCATAGTCCATATGGCTGCTTTGAAACTCGCCGGTGTCGAGTGGCTTGAAGATACCAACCCATCCTCTCAAGTTGTACTTTCAGGACATGGATGGTTTTCACTCCTCAAAGAATTAGACGCTAAATTTGCAAAACTAGATTCTGGAATAATCGCTTCAGTAACTGCTATGGATGGAAGGCACGGAAATATTGGTGAACACTTCAACGCATTACAATGTGCAGCAAGTGGAGTAACTAAATCATATGCATTTGAAAGACCAGAACTAAGATGTCGCGCTCTTGATTTGCATCCTGAAATGGTTTTAGATCCAGTAAAAGCAGCAATGCAAATTGAAAATGACTTGTTCAATATAGGCGGCGATGTTGAAATCGGAATTGATCGAGACGGCCGCCGTTGGACTTTAGTGGCATTTGCTGAGAACTTAGAATCGAATCAAAAACCTTTGACTAGTAAAGACACATGGATTGTTTCTGGTGGTGGCTCAGGCGTGACTGCTGCCTCAGTTATCGGTGTTGCCAAAGCCAGTCCAAAGTCGAAGGCACATTTTATTCTACTAGGACGATCAAAGTTAATCGAAGAAACTGAAAAGTGGGTTGAGTGGAATGAAACGCAACTAAATGAAAGAAAAATGGCGCTTAGGGAAGAAATGATTTCACAAAGCGAAGACGGTAAGGTGACAATGGTTCAGTGGAACTCTAATTGGCAGAAATATACTCGTAGTAGAGATGTTTATGTTACAATAAATGAAATTGAAAATACCGGAAATAAAGCCGAATATCATTCAGTTGATGTGATGGATAGTGAAGCATTGGTTCAGTTAGGTAGCTCACTAAAGAGGAAAATCACAGGTGTTATTCATGGCGCAGGACTTGAGGATTCGAAACTTGTTTCAGACAAGAGTCACGAAATATTTGACAGGGTTGTACGAGTCAAGATTGACGGCTGGAATGCACTAATGGATTGTGTTCGAGCATCAGGCAACGACTATCCAAAATTTGCTGCTTGTTTCACCAGTGTTGCAGGCCGATTTGGTAATGGCGGACAGACAGATTATGCAGCAGCAAATAGCGTATTGGATGCAGAGATGGCAAGAATGACTGCTAGTGGCGAATGTAGAGCAGTGGCAATTGGTTGGACCGGCTGGAGAGATGTCGGTATGGCTACCAGGGGTTCTATTGAAGCAGTCTTTGAAGCGGCGGGAATTGAAACTCTATCTGTCGAAACCGGTGTTGAGATATTTGTGAATGAAGCACTAGCAGGTGGAAAACGTAGGGTACTTGGATGCGGTTCACTAGGATTGATGGATAGATTTGATAGTTTTAGAGAAGCACCTCTTCGACTAACTCCAGAAATGTCAGCAATGATTGCTGACCCATCTAGATTTCCATTCATACACAAAGTTCTAGAATTTAGTGAAAATAATAATTTATTAACTCAAACTACTTTATCGATTGAAGAGCATTTATTTTTGACTGACCACGCAATTGACGGTGTACCATATCACCCTGGCGTTATGGCATTAGAGATGTTTGCTGAAAATGCACTATTACTCAACCCAATGACTTGTGTTGCTGGATTTGAGGACGTCAAATTTGGACTTCCAATTAAATTACTAAAGAGTGAAATGAAGGTTAGAGTTAGTAGTGTGGTTGAGAAGACTGAGGGCGATATGACCTGGGTAAGATGTAGTTTGGTATCTGACTTAATGAATTCCAAAGGTGAAGTATTTGGTGAGCGAGAGCACCATCATGCATTGGTGAGATTAGTTAATTTCAGTGATGATTTAAGGCCCTTCTTACAGAACGAGGTTGACTCAATGCCGCAAATTGGAGTTCCTCCTAGCGGAGATGTTGAAATCCTACCCTCTTTTATCTATCAAAGGTATTTCCACGGTCCTAGATTCCAATCTCACGGTGGAATTTTGAGAGGTTCTGGTGACGAGGAATTCCCAGGTGCTGATGGTATCGCTTTGATGCGTAATCAGCTACCAATTATTGAACAATTTTCCATTGAAGATTCCGGGGAAGAAGTTCTCCTCGATGGACTGCCTATGTTGATAGAAGCAGGTTTCCAAAATGCAGGATTCGTGGCTATGGAATCTGAAGGATTTTCCTCACTTCCGGTAGGAATAGAATGGACTTCTATGCTTAGAGTTCCAGATAGAAATGAAATTCTTCGCATGAGAAGTATTAGGACGGCAGTCGAGCAAGACGGAATAACGGTTCATGATGTCATTATTATCGGTGATGATGATGGGCCAGTTTTGGCATTGAAGGGTTTGAGGTTGAAAAGTATGGCACCTGTGTCAAAAGAACAACAATTCACACTAGAACGTTGAGGTCTTGTTATGCAAGATGAGATTGAAGTTTTAACTCCGCCAATTGAAAATCACCATCCAAAAATTCTCACGCTAAGATGTCCTGTGAGATCATTTGATATTGAGGAAGTAGTATTAGCCAATGTCGATGAGGTTACTAAATTTGTAATGCAAAAGCGAAGAGATGAACACTTATCGGGAAGATGGCTACTCGCTCAAGCATTGTCGATGTGGGAAATTTCTCCCGATGAAATAGAAGTAAGAAGAAATCAGTTTAGAGCGCCTAGTTTAGCATTTATCCATGGAATCTGGAAGAATACCAAACTTCCTTCAATATCCATTGGTCATTCTGAAGGTTGGGCCTATGTTGCCCTAATTGAGAATGGTTGGACTATTGGCATTGATGGAGAAAAAAAAGATAGAAAAATTGCTGAGAATGCATTTGATATGATGGCATCTGGTGAAGAATTAGAGAACTTAAGGGGTAATCCTGATTTGGCAATCCAAACCTGGACGGCTAAGGAATCGGTGCAAAAAGCGATGCGATTAGGTATGAATTTTAACCCGAGGAAAATCGAATTTCCAATTGGTGTTAAAAAAGCAAATTTTTCAATTGAAAATTTAAATTTTCAATTGGTTTCTTGGACTTATGATGACTCACATATTAGCCTAACCTGGGGTGAGGGAATTGGTTATGATTCAGTTCCTGAGGATGAGTTGTTGGAACAGACTAGATTAGCAATGGAATCTTCTACTGATTGGAGTGTTGGGTGTAAAACTACTAGGTTGAATTCTTAATTCATTTAGTCCATACTCGACTAGATTCCCAAGGTAGTCCTAGTAGGATTCCAATCTCTGTTAAAATTACATAATTTAGTAACAAATAACTTAGATATGAAATTATTATTACTAGAATTGAGGTGTTGATTATTTTTCTTCTTTCACGTCTTGCTTGATCTAGTGTACATATTCCTTGATTTCGGAAGTAAAAGATTAGTCCTACTACAGCCGCGATTAAAGCTAGAATTAACATCAATGGCCTAAACCATGAATATCCATCTTCCCCCCAGTAAAGGGTATCTGAGATAGCCGCACCGGTTGATACAGTCGCAAGTCCAAACATTACCAGTACAATTGAGGGTATGCAGCACATAGAGGCTATTATCGAAGAGCCTGCGACAACTTTCCAAAGTGAACGTGAGTTTTCAGCATCGTTAGATTTTGATGAAACCTCACTTTCCATGGCATAACTTGGATGAGTTTACTACAAAAAGCATTGTCTAAACAATGCCATCTTTTGCGGAAATTAAGTGTGGTGCGGATAGCGGGAGTCGAACCCACGACATAAGGTTGGAAACCTCA
This sequence comes from Methanobacteriota archaeon, assembly GCA_002729095.1. Classification (GTDB taxonomy): domain Archaea; phylum Thermoplasmatota; class Poseidoniia; order Poseidoniales; family Poseidoniaceae; genus MGIIa-L1. Next base: position 9,525 of record PBWC01000018.1, on the reverse strand, counting down.
GATGATAACCACTTCACCATATCCGCACAGGTATCCATTGCGAGAAGTATCTCCTCTTTGAGTCAATCGGTCAAAAATCATTCAAATCCAGGAGGTGGTGGCGGTATTTCCCTATTGAGCCCAAATTCTGCTCTTCTGATTTCATCAGCGACAGCTTGGTTATTCAAGCGGTTTTTAATTACCACTTGAGCATGCTCTCTTCTCTCAGTATTTCGGCGTATTGTATTTGCTTTACCTCTAACGATTAAAGCCCCCATCAACACAAATAGCATCAAACCTCCAAGTGCTGCTTGGAACAGAGGTTCTCGAAGGACCCTGTTTATCAAGTCGGTTTGGTCGTCTACTAGAGGGTCGACAATTCTTGAGTCATCAACGAGAAGTAAAATCGATTCAGAATCCATCGCAATATCAGAACCTGGTTCCTTGGCTGTGACAACTAAATTGAAATCACCTAATGATTCTGCCCTTCCTGAGAAGTAAACGACTTGAGTGTCTCCGGTTTGAGAATCAAATGTTAGAGCTTGGATATTAGAATCAATAATTATCGAGGTAATTGATTGCAATTCGACTCTGATTCCAGCATTAGACATTTCAGTAGTTACAGTACAGGTAAAGGTGAATTGGTCACTACTAGCCAAATCCATTCTAGGTATAGTTCCGCATGATAATTGGGCTTGACCAGCATTCTTACTCGGGTCATCAGGCCAGTGATCGAGTTTGTAAGAGCCTGCGGTTTGGTTATCACCCCAACCGTCTCCGTCTCTATCTACCCATTGACTGTCTTGTTCAGGAAATGCATCTTCAATGTCAGCCCATAAATCTCCGTCTGAATCTAAGCAACCATGTTTAGTCCCTAGGCTTGAGGTTCCAGCCACACTCGGACAACTATCACCCATTGTTCCACTTTCTTGGTCACCAAATCCATCGCCATCGGAATCGAACCACTGTGAACTATCACCGAGCCATAAATCATTCACATCACTGGCTCCATCGCCATCTTCATCAGGACAACCATAACGGTCNATCGTTGANGTCCCAATTACTGTNGGACAGGCATCAGGGTTAGTGCCATTAGGATTATCTCCGTATCCATCACCATCNGTATCTTCCCATTGTGTAGAATCACNNGGGAAAGCATCATCTCCTTGGGATGTTCCGTCATTATCTGCATCTGGGCAACCNAATANATCAATATTAGAATANCCTTCTACACTGGGACAATCATCTGCTTGGAATCCAGAGGCATTGTCTCCATATCCGTCTCCATCAGTATCATTCCACTGGGATGGCTCAAGTGGGAAAGCATCAGCGCCATCAGAAATATTCCATCCTGATGTACTTCCAGTAGCGATTGTAATGTCAGAGTAACCATCTCCGTCAGTATCAGGACATCCGATTCTATCCTCGGTAGAATTTCCTGCTACGCCTATACAGTTATCTTCTAAATCATCATAACCATCGCTATCAGTATCCTGACTTCTAGTTGGGTCGTCTGGGAATGAATCACTTTCGTTAGATATGCCATCGCCATCATTATCTACACATCCATACCTATCAATCGTTGAATTTCCAAAGACACCGGGGCATGCATCTGGCTCTATTCCAGTAGCATTATCTCCGTATCCATCACCGTCTTGGTCCAACCATTGGGTTGGAGTTAACGGTAATTCATCTATCACATTATCCCAGCCATCACCATCATCATCAGGGCATCCCATTCTATTTCCTAAGGTGGAATTTCCTGCTTCCGAAGGACAAGCATCTGGAAGAACGCCGGCTAGGTTATCTCCATAACCATCGCCGTCAATATCTGACCACTGAGTTGGCTCACTAGGCTGCGCATCTTCGATATCTGCCCATCCGTCCTGATCTGAATCAAGACATCCAAGTGTATTATTTCTCCAAGAATCACCCCACTCGCTAGGACAATCATCAGCTAAATTTCCTGTGGGTTCATCTCCGTACCCATCAGAATCAGCATCACTCCATTGAGTTGGGTCCGAATTGAATACATCAGCACCATCAGCAAATGTCCAACCCGAATCAGCATCGGAATATCCATCGCCATCGGTATCAGGGCATCCTTCTCTATCGTGAACTGATGTGCCAGCAAAGTTTGGACAGTCATCTTCTCCTCCTTGGTCAGAAAGACCATCACCATCAAAGTCAGACCACTTTGCTGGGTCTGCAGGATATGCGTCTGCTCCATCACCAATGGTCCAGCTTCCGTCAGCATCAGAGTATCCATCACCATCTGAATCAGTACAACCATTCCTGTCTGCTGTCGAGGTTCCTGATACTCCAGGACATTGATCACCATCAGTTCCACTAGGGTTGTCGCCAAATCCATCACCATCGCCATCAACCCACTGAGATGCATCGGCAGGCCAAACATCAGCTCCGTCTGCTATTGTCCAAACAGGACCATTTGTACCAGTTGTATCTTCGTCCGAATATCCATCTCCGTCAGAATCGGGGCACCCAAAACGGTCTTGATTTGAAAATCCTTGAACACCAGGGCAAACATCAGGATTATTTCCAGCAGGATTCTCTCCAAATCCATCGTTGTCAGCATCTATCCATTGTGTATCGTCTGAAGGGAATTCATCATCGGTATCAGAGTATCCATCACCATCAGCATCAGGACAACCCAGATGCCCCATTTCAGTCGAGGTACCAAAAGCACCTGGGCAATGATCTGGATCGACTCCTGCAGCATTATCTCCGTACCCATCACCATCTGAATCGCTCCACTGTGTAGGCTCATTGATGAAAGCATCAGCATTATCTGCAGTTGTCCACACACCATCAGGATCTGACCAACCATCGCTATCGGTATCAGTACAGCCATTTCTATCCTGAGTAGAAGTTCCGGATATGGCAGGACAATCATCTCCATTGGTCGCTGGAGGAGGATTATCACCAAATCCATCGCCATCAGTATCTGCCCATTGTGTAATGTCTCCCAAATATGCGTCTGCACCATCTGCCACGTTCCATACAGGACCGTTTGTTCCAGATGGGTCAGGGTCACTAACAAGGTCTCCATCATCATCAGGGCAACCACCTCTATCAATACTGGAAGTACCGACTACAGCAGGACATGAATCAGCACCATTAGCAATAGTCCAGCCTCCATCCGGGTCTGAGAAACCATCAGAATCAGCATCAGGACATCCGAAACGGTCAGTAGTCGAAGTTCCGACTATGATAGGGCATCCATCGGGTTGGAATGCGGGTGCAGGGTTATCACCGTAACCATCAGAATCTTGGTCAACCCATTGGGTCTTTTCAGAAATTAGAGCGTCTGCACCATCAGCGACAGTCCATACTCCATCAGGATTAGAGTATCCATCACCGTCAGTATCAATACATCCAACTCTATCATTGGTTGAATTTCCAAATACTGCAGGACAGTCATCATCATCATCTTCAACACCGTCAAGATCGGCATCTTCGGTTAGATTTACCAAAGTATATCCAGCGTTCAAAGCAAGCGAGAAGAATTGAGGGCCGGTAGGGACAGATGTACCCAAAACATGTACCTCCCAAGTTCCAGCGGCCGGAGAGGAAAAGTTTAGCATCCTTAGATTATTTAGGTTATCATTCAAATTTGTCCATGCTCCAGTTGGGTCTTTTACTGCTAAATCCAAATCGTTTACTAGGTGAGTTCCTGCACCCGGAGTTGATTCAGGGTCATGATATGCTAATGCTAGTTGAAGGTCTGGTGCTGCTGCAGGCACGTTGAAACTCCACCCTCTATCAACTGAGGTAGAAAGAGACTCATAATCAACAAACGAGGAATCTTTGGCAGGCCACATATTCAGCAATCCAAAACCTTCATGTGGATTAGGAACGGTTTCTCCGGCTCCGTTAGTAGGTGAAGAATATTGACCAATCATGTCGTGTGAGGTTGCCCCATAAATCGCTTTAATCAATGCGGAGGAAGGATTTGTAACGCCCCGATTTTCAATTAGATGTTCCAAAAGAAGGGCAGTTGCGCCAGCGGCAATCGGAGTTGCCATACTAGTTCCGCTCATGTAACAGTAACTCGCGTTAATCACATCCGAACAGGCATTAGTTGCTGCTGAGCGAGAGAAAGTCGAGAGAACAAAAGTCCCAGGTGCAACGAAGTCAGGTTTAGTTCTACCGTCATCAGTTGGACCTCTGGAAGAGAAGTCAGCCATTCCTGAGAAGTTGTCTGCACGAGCGCCATACACAGGGCGGTAATTTTCACTGGCACCAATAGTGATGGAATTTTTCGCTGTTGCTGGAGAACCTAAACTGTCTAAATCAACTTCTCCATCACTGGGGCTTGTATCTTCGCCATCGTTTCCAGCTGCAAACAATACTACGATATCATCATGTTTTCTTGCGCCCTGATCAATTTGTGCTGAACCAGTGGTGTATGCTCCATAGTCACTTGAACCCCAGGAATTGGTATGAATTCTGCTGCCGTTTTCCTCCGCTAAATCAAGCATGTCAACTAGATTGTTCGGAATTCCACAACCGAAGCACCCATTCTGTTCCCATGCATGAAATAGCAAATGTGCTTCAGGAGCAACGCCAATTATTGCACCGTTACTATGTGTGCCATCACCGAGAACTGAACCAGCAACGTGTGTACCATGTCCGTTCCCTCTAGGCATTTGGTGGTCGTCTTCTGCTCCATCATCACATGCCGGTCCAGGAACTCCTGGACTACTCCATACACAATTAGGGTTTGGCCATGAAAGAATTCCTTGAATATGGTCTCTGAAGTCAGGGTGCATATTAGAGTTGTTAACACCATTATCAAGACCACTATCTGCAACAGTGACAACAATTCCACTTCCATCAAGGCCGTTCCAACCAGGAACAGCGCTGTTCATTTTTGCTGAATCTTTTAGGTCATCTGCATTGATGATTCCAGCGCCAACAGTATTTGATGGAAGGAAATAAGGCGAGGTTTCTATCCACTCAATTTCTCCTTTGTCAGCAAGCCACCTAAATCCGTCAGATGTTACTGTAAGTGTTGCGAATCTACCACTGTGTGAATTGACCTTAATTTCAGAGTGTTGGTAAACACCTTCAGGTAGTTCTTCTCCCGACAACATCAAATTGACCCTTGCATAATTTTCGACTGCATATGGATTGAAACTATTGGTTTCTTGACCCAATAATCCTCTAACTAAATCTTCTCTAATTTTGTCAACTGAATCGAGTTGGAAAATGCCTTCAACATCGAGACTTTGCAGTTCATGGACGTAATGTCCAGAAATATCACAATGAAAGCCATTTGGTGGTAGGTAGGAAAAACAATCTATTCCTGCATCTCTGAGTTCGTATTTCCACTCAGTGGGTATCGGGAAAGTATGAGTGATAACGTACCATCCTTGGATGAAATTAGATGACTCAGTCCATTCGGCCCAATTTTCAATTGCTATTACATTTGCATCTCTGTAGTGAAGATCGATTTGACTGACAGCCTGTGAAGGTTCAATCCAGCCATTTTTTATTTCTCCAGTTGGATTTATCCCTATATCGTTTAACAGATTTAAGTCTACATTTGTTGAGATATCTGTTTGTGGTGTAGCACTTGCATTTACCATGCCAAAAGGGGAAATAATTTGCAACAATAATAGAACGATAAATGTCGAGGCTCTTGTACGACCAGCAGTCCACATGGTACGAGGTATCACGAGCCCCCTCATCAATGATTTGCTTAGAAGTTAATTTGATGAAATATTGCGAGGGTTCAAGAAGCGCGCTCTCAGGGACAGGTTATGGCGCGAGGGGCTAATCGAGGAGAGAAGGTTGACCCCATGACTCCAGAACAATTAAACGAACAATCCCAAGTATTGGGAAGGCAAATTTGGCGAGTTGTTCCATATGCTAAGCGCTATCCAAAGAGAGTAGCGACTGGTGTTCTAGCCAATGCTGCGGCAAGATTTTTTGACTTAATGCCATTTGTAGCAATTGGTTTTGCTGTAGATTACTTCACTGGTGGTTTATTGTCAGGGCCTCAATTTATCCAAGATATGATTTCTAGTTCACCCTTTTCTCCTGCGGTTTTTTATGGCTTGCTGATTTTTTCTGGATTCTTTTGTTTGGCTATTTTCCAAGGGATTTCAGAATATTCTTGGCAGACTTTGGGATATAAAATCCAACACGACCTTAGAATGGATGCCACAAAATCACTCATCGCTATGGAAGCGTCATACTATGACATGAGGCAAACAGGTCAGATAATGTCCGTGCTTTCAAGTGACGTTAACCAGTTGGAAGATGTTGTAGCAGATTCATCAACCTCGATAATTAGAATTGCAGTTACGTTTCTAACCGCTTTTATAATTCTTGTAACAATGTCATGGAAACTAGCAGGTGTTCTATTTGGTCCACTTCTACTAATCGTTCCAATAGTTTACTGGTTCTCAACTAGAGTGCAAAGAAAATATCGAAAACAGAGAGAGTCTACCGGAGATATACATGCAGTTCTAGAAAATCTGATTTCAGGTATTTCTGTTGTTCAAGCATATAATGCACAAGACTGGGAAGCCAAGAGAGTTGAGAGGGATTCAGGTTCCTACAGAGACCAAGCTATGGGGGCCAGCAAAGATCGAAATCGCTTTGTTCCTATGATTTACGTTGTTGCTGGTATAGCGTTTGGCCTACTGGTTTCAGCCGGTGGTTTTTTGGCAAGTGAAGGTGAAATAACGACTGGTCAATTAGTGACATTTCTTTTGATTAGTACTCGTATGACAATGCCTATGTTCATCTTTGGTATCCTAATCAATCAACTTCAAAGAGGAGAGGCAGCAGCTAGAAGAGTATTTGCCGTTGTTGACCTAGAACCTAAGATAATTGATACAGAAGAATCCGAAGAACTGACCGAGGAAATTACTTCTGTAGAGTTTAGAGACGTATATTTCACATATCCAAATACCACAACTAAGGTGCTAAATGGAATATCATTTATCGCTGAAGGTGGAGATTTCCTTGGCATCATGGGCCATACTGGTGCAGGAAAAACTACTATTCTGAAACTATTGATGAGGTATTATCTTCCAGATAGTGGAGAGGTTTTAATCAATGGAAAACCGATTAGCCACTATACTTTAGATTCAGTTAGAGATAAAATCGGCTTTGTAAGTCAAGAGCCGTTCCTGTTTTATGGCACTGTTAGAGAGAATGTTGTGTATAATCAAGAAGCATCCGAGGAAGAGTTGCAGAGTGCTCTAGAATTGGCAGGTGCGTGGGAATTCGTTCAAGACTTAGAACAAAAACTGGATACTATGGTAGGAGATAGAGGAGCTAAATTAAGTGGTGGACAAAGGGCAAGAGTCTCTCTTGCTCGAGCATTACTCAAGCAACCAAGTTTACTAATTTTGGATGAAGCATCCAGTGCCCTAGATGCAGAAACAGAACGCAGAATCCAAGAGAACCTAATCGCAAGCGGTAGTGATAGGGCGACAATTGCTGTTGCACACAGATTGAGCACAATTAGGAATGCTGATGAAATACTTTCGATGGTCGATGGCGCTGTTGTAGAGAGAGGCAAGCATGATGATTTGATCAGTGCGGGTGGTGTTTACTCTAGCCAATGGACAATTCAGACCGGAGATTTGGCTGGATTGTAATTATTTTCTCTTGACAATCGGCCTTAATATTGCAGTATTCTCTTCCTTTTCTCCAAGGAAATATTCGTTACCCATCAATATCAATACAGAAATAAGTATGAAAAGAGGAATGCCAATTATCAACGACCATATTGCTAGGCTCAAGTTACCGATAAAAAATTCCTCCATCAACTCAGCAATGGCGATAATTAATATGAAAATTATCACTCTAAAGAATCCTAACAAAGAGCGTACTGTAATCCATATTTGCTCAGTATCATGTCTTTCATCGGGTTTATCTAAAGCGGTAAGACGCTCAATCAAAGATACCCGAGTCATAATCACTGCGAAGTCGCATCAAACAAAGTGCTTACGGATGTTCAAATGTGAAAAATAACGATTTTTACACCTTTCAAGCGGTACGGTTTCTATCATCAATTTGATTTCCAACACCTGCTTTACCACCGGTTCTACGAATTTCCCTCCACGCTTTAATGACTCCTTGGCCATAAGCCCACTGGGCTAAGAAGACAAATAGTGGAGCGAGGAAAACCGTACCAATAGATCGATGCGGGGAAGTACCAATAGCTGCACCTAGCCAACAAATACCGACATACAAAGCCATCAACCCCCCGAACCCATGAAATGCAATTCTAGAAATGCCCCACTCACCAGAAACTGACAACCAATACTCATCAGCTGCTCCGCCAGTAAGAGCCCCGTAAACCAAAGCAAGTACGGAGATTACCACCAATGGCGGGAAAAACCCTATTGCAGTGTGCGACCAAGTAGCAATCTCAGGCCATCTTTTGTTGGCTACCATTCTAGTATAACCATAATTCCTCATTTGTTTCATGTATGGTTTGAATGGTCTTCTTCTTCGATGCGGCATTACATTTGAAGGGTCGATGAATAATTTGTGCCCTTTGCGTTGAATTTTTGCATCGAGTACAACATCTTCAGCCCCTATACAACCTGGTTCGAAGAAGTCTACCTCTCTTAGATTAGCCATTCTGTGAGCACAATTTACCCCGGGGTTATGAGTTATAGGAACTAATTCTCCTTTTGGTTGGGCGCCATATCTAGTACCTGCAGTCATGAATTTGGTACAGAATGCAACATCCGCACATTTAGCGCCAAATGGATCATCGTCTGGAGCAAAATTCGGTCCACCAACTGCTCCAACTTCTGGATTTTCGAACCACCGAACTAATTTTTCAACCCAGTCCAAAGGTGGGACTGTATCGTCATCTGTGAACAAAACAAGGTCATGGTCCATTTGTCTTAGCGCAAAGTTACACGCATCAGCACGATTTCTAGAAGAGTCATCAATCCAAGTAGCACCGTATTTTTCACACACTTCTTTGGTATTGTCTTTTGATTTAGAATCAGAAATCACAATCTCAAAATGCGGGTAAGTCTGCTTAGAAAGTCTTTCTAGAACAATATCTAATTCGTCAGCATTATTGATTGTAGGAATTAAAATTGCAACTTTGTACGGCTCGCCGTCTTCTTTTAGAAGCGCAGGTACAGTAGCAGACTCATCGCCCATGAACTTGGCAAAAGCCTCATCCATATGAAGGCAAGGGATTATTTGATAATCAAAATATTGGCTTATAAGACCAATCAATAATTTGTGAAAAATCTATCAGTTCTCCATAGCAATAGCGAGAGTATCCAGTGTAACGCCGTCACGGTCGTTCAAGACAGTAACAGTTACTGTACATGTTGCGTCACCATTGTCACAGCCCTGGGTTGTGATGGTAACAGCTTCACCAACGTTCCATGCAGTGTCGCTCTCGGTTACTGTGTAGCAAGGTGCGGTGGGGTCATCAGCGCAGTTACCAGCGGTAACAGCAGCGTTTTGTCCAATTGCAACCTTAACCTTTGCAGATGCCCAACCTAGGTCTCCGCCTTGGTCCATGGT
>PBWC01000076.1 GCA_002729095.1 Methanobacteriota archaeon | reverse complement strand
ATCTAGGGAATATTTAACATTGAGAAAAGAGTCTGAAACTTACAAATAAATGAATTGTATTATTTTCCGCAAACAGACGTTTCTCGTCCATCGTCTGCAATTACTACTACTTTATTTAATTAGTAGGAACTCAACCTAAGTTTTATCAGATTTTGTTAACTAGAAATCTTTAAATAGAGTTGCTTATTCTCTTCTCTATAAATTCAATAATGCCAATATACTCCTCGGGTGGTTATTTGCCTGAGCCAGCATGGAAACAGCTGACTGTTGAACAATCTGATTCCGAGTAAAATCAGCCATCTCCTTGGCAAAATCGGCATCTCGAATAAGTGATTCTGATGCAGTCACATTTTCAGCCGCAATTCGCAAATAACTCAGATTGCTCTCCAAAGTATGAGTTTGGAAAGCTCCAATGCCGGCACGAAATGAAGTCGTCTCATCGATTGCTTTGTCGATGAGACGTATTGCATCCTGAGCTCCTTGAAAACTTGTTAGATTCAAGTCAGCCAGTGATCGGTAGTTGCTCTCATTGCTGATACCATTAGCCAGAGAAGTAGGTTTCATGTCTCGAAGTGACAGCGTACTGGTTTGTTCCTCATTGGGCCCAATTTGAAAGATCAAAGAGTTCTGTGTGACCGTAACACTGCCAGCCATCTCACCAGGCGGAGCCATTTCTCCTGCATAGCGGATGGTGAGCCCAGCAGTATTTGAATTTCCATCTCTTCCCTTCAAAAGTTGTCCCTCACCGAGGGCCTCTTCCCCGTTAATTTCTCCAGCAACATCACGACCGTTGTCAACGTGGAATGGTACATTCGCTACTTCTGACAAAACTCCCCCACTGGAACTTGCAACTGTGAATGTTGCTCTGCTGCCATAATCTTGATGGCGTATCGTGGGAATACCACTTTCATCTACAGACAATTCTAAATTTAGTCCTGCGTCTTTTACCTGTCGCTGCAGATCATTGAAAACTGTCTTTACAGTCATGCTTTTGTCAGTCTGCATCTGAACAGTCCTACCACCTTCAGCCAGAGTGAGCACTTCACCAGCGTCAATCATGTCCTGAGTCAGCGCAGCCGTACCTATTCTTGTCGCCTTAGATGCAGCACGAGTAACCCTAACTTCATAACCTTGTGTTGGAGAACTTTTGGTTTCCTCACTCGCTGAGACAAAATAAAGACCATCTCCTGTAGCTGCCCCATTTGCTCCTTTGCTGCCATCGAGTAAAGCTTTTGTTCCAAATTGAGTATCTTTTGCAACTCTTTCAATCATTTCAATTGAATTACGTAGTTCAGCCTGGTCGGCCTCCATCATCTTAGGATCATTCACACCAATGTTGGATGCGTGTACCGCTAGTTGGCGCATGTTAGTCAGAACACGATTAATTTCAGACAACGCACCTTCTGTCGTTTGAGCTAAAGATATACTGACCTCACTGTTCTCAATGGCTTGGTTCAAACTAGAAATTTGACCCCGCATTCTTTCAGATACGACTAGAGAAGCAGGAGAATCCGCCGCACGATTGATCCTAAGACCGGAGGCTAAGCGCTCCATGTTTCTTTGTCCTGCCTCGTTAACTGTTATCAAACTACGATACGCTCTCATTGCAGGAATATTTGTATTGATGCGCGGAAGTGTCATAAATCCTTTTGTTACTCAAGTAATCTACTCTTCAATGATCAGAGTGTCTCAAAATCTTGCCTCAACAAGNTNAAGNAAACCTTCCAATGAANGCTTTCTTAAATATTNTNCCCGAACAAAANACTGTATTNAATAAACTCTATTNNNCAGTCTGTAGGGAATCNCNTNTCAGTTTNTTCATAGTTAGTANTCCAAGATNCAAAGGNGTTGAAAAAGCTGCACTACGGTTTTCTGCAGCGATTTTTACATGATCAATGTTACCTGTAAAATTCTNTGGCATCACTTTCNAACCAAGTGTAGGTGAGTTGATTACAATTGTTTTTGGTCCAGTAGCTCGATCAATCAACTCTANAGCATTTAANAAATTCTTATTTGTCCTTGATAAATCTCGGTCAACCAAATTTTGTGCTGTAACTCTCATCTGTTGAGTTCTCAGCAGTAACTTAGAAAAAGCTCCAGATTGATTTAACGACAGAGAATCTGTTTTGCTAAGGCTACTTTGTNGTTCNCAGTNAGTTNCTGNCATNNTGATTCCTTTCAAGTAGANGTANNACTCGTCCATGANTAAAAGTTTTANAAAGTCAAAANTGATCTGAGNTNANTANCGAANTNCTCGCGGTTTTAATCTTGATATAATTGGCTGTAACCAACTCAACAACGTTCCTTCAGGAAACAGAAGTTCTGAATTCCCTAAGAACACATCTATTGGATAGATTTCATAATCTTGATCAATACATCTACCAGTCGTCAGAAANGATATTTGATTCGATGTACAGTTGATTAAATTAAGAAACTCTAGCCGGTTAAGCTTTGAATCTAATTCAGCGAGATACTCAATCTGNTCAAAGCCACCNAAACAACGTATTCCNTTGTAAAAAGCCAGTACCCAGAANCATAGAATCAGTCCTGGACAAAATCTTTCTTCGTTCAATGCGGAAATAATTGATTCTGGCTCTGCAGNGATTGATATCGTTGAGCTTTCGAAACATCTATTCTGTAGATGAATTTGCTCAATTTTCTTTTTACCCTGCTTCTCTACTTCAGCGACAAACCAGTTATTTGCGAATTCTCTTTCTAGTGATTTTATTTTCCGGGGATCTAAAAATATTTGAGTAAGCCAGTGTGAATTATCTTTTAGAACATCTATTAAATACTTTCTAATTACTTCATTTAAATTGAAGAAATAGATTCGATTATTATTCAGTACAATGCGTGTTAGCTGTTCAGAGAAAGATAAGGCCCAATTATCGTAAGAATTGTTTGGAACAATTGATTTAAGTGAACTTCCAAGCACCTCCGGAAAAAGATCTGGAAAAATTTTATTTAGTCTATCTGGGATAACGCTTCTATCAACAAGACCATCTCTCCACTTGCCAGGAATTAGAGATAATCGTGGATGGTCACCATCTCTAACACGATCAATTATTGCTGACTGNACCTGTCGNAATAACGAATTTGATGGATGTAAAATTTGTTCTAGTGAAGTTTTAGTTCCATAGTTTATTGCACCTGACCATGCGGCATTTGAGAAAGGAACGCCNGAGTAAGNTCCGACAAGATAGTTCGAGATTTTAGGTTGCCTGAGTGTTGCCAACTGATGAGAAGCCAGAAATGTAGGGCCTTCTGTAGGAGTCAAGTGCGTGGTTGTTTGTAGCACACGCTTCTGCTCTAACTCCTGGAGCAACTGCTGAACAAGTACATCAGCCCAGCCCATTTGCTGCCAAGTTTCTTTGAATGCCTGGGTCAGTTCCGGTTCCAGTGGTGNTGGTTCCATCGGTTCTTGCCACCAGAGTTGACCATATTCTTCCACTGATTCATTGCCCCATTTCTCTATCACTTTCGATAATTGCGNACGATTCATGCGTCGTAAAGACGCGATGATAGAATCCATTTGGGGACTCATAATTCTCGACCGAAATGGTTAATTTCTACATGTGGATTTGCTTAGTAGTCGCTACTAAGATTTGGGATCTGTGATTGGAAAATTGATGGATCAGTGATTTAGAATTGTATTTTTTTAGTAATTGAAATTACTTAAATAAGCTTCAGAGATTGATTTTCCCCACTAAAAGGCATGCTAGAACAAGATAGCACCAAAATGTACTAAAGATATTACTTTCCGGAAGAATGCGCACATGCAAATGCGGATCTTCTCAAAGGAATGGGATCTAACTAGATTTGAAAATTGCTAGTCTATTTCAGATCTCTGGGCAACAGAAAGCATGATATCAGAGAGATATGTGTCTAGGAACTACTTTAGATTTTAGCTAATATTTGGAGGAACTTTTAAACAATCTCGATTTCATGAGGCTAGACTACCAACTTGAACGAACAAATTAGCCAAGATAGGATTTTTACGATTTCCGGATGAAGATGTAAAAACGTGAGTTTTGAATAACTTAGGGGACTCCGAATATCCTGTGAGAGACTTGATCTTGTAGTCACTCACCTCAGAAGATTCCGGTGGTTTTGATCTCCGTGTCTTGTGACATTGATGATTTTTTGCAGCCAACTCTCCCTCGAAGCCTCCACCAGCATTTTGGCCAGACCTGCTCACAGGCGCTAGCGCCTTACGGGCTCAAACTTAAAGCGCAGTCTTGACGATTCGAGTAATGCCCCACCGCTCTGGGAGGCTGCGCAACTTCAAATTTTACTACACAGAAAAGGTGATCCCAGACTGCAACCATTAGTATTCTCAAACATCAAGTTACACTCGCATCATCCAGCTTCTCCTTCGAAATCTGTGGTCTCTTTCACAATACTTAGCAAACCATCATGGTCAGGCAAGCAGAATCAACTTCGTTAGTATGACATCTTCAAGGTTAGACACAATTCTCGTATCCATTCTCACAAGGTCCTCAAGTGCCTGGCCAAGAGGGGGTTAGACCTCCGTGCGATAGTTCTTCAAACTTAAATTATACCTGATCCTAAATGACGGTAGCAACCTGCTAGGAGTTCGCTTCACTCCAGGCGGTGTTGACCATCACGGGACAGTCCTGCTAATCGAAAAGAGCTTCTTTGGAGATCGTGGCTACCTCAGCAACAAAATCTTCAAACTCCTGTGGATTCAAGGAGTCGACCTGATCATCAGGCTCTACAAAAATATGAAACCTCAGTTGCTAAGCCTGGTCAACAAGATCCTCTTGAGGAAGAGAGCCTTGGTTGAAATTGTCAATGATCAACTCAAGAACATCTGTCAGGTCGAGCACTCCAGGTACCCCAGCTAGATCAATGCCTTTGTGCATCTGCTTGCTAAATTAAAGGCCTACACTTGGCAGGAGAAGTGGCCCAAACTCTCTTGGGCGACAAAAGATTGAGAAACCATTAATAAAATCAACCTTTAGCAAGAACTGTTATTGGCATGGCTTATTTGAAGCTCCCGTCCGATAAGAATCAGAGATTCTTTTTTCTTACTATTAAACATAGCTAGTATAGAACAACATATTTAATCCAACTGTAAATATTATTTTTCAGAAAAAAATCGATAGATAGTCATAGGTTACCTTAGAGGAACAAGGCTTAAATGGATTTGAAGAATACTAGTCTATCGCTGGACGGTAGAAAACATGGTATTAGAGAAAATTCGTGTCTAAGACCTACTTTAGATTTTAGCTAATATTTGGAGACACTCTTTAAACGATGTTTAATTCCGCAAAATTGAACATCTTTCTTATTCTCAACTTGGCTAAATGATTTAAAGGAAAAATAAGGAGGTATGGAGGTGTTAGATTTCTATCTGTTAAGGCATCATTTCAAACGAAGTAAACTCATTTTTTCAGTTCTTTAAAAATTTAAATTCTAACAATT
>PBWC01000017.1 GCA_002729095.1 Methanobacteriota archaeon | reverse complement strand
CCAGCACCACCAATGCCAGCAGCACCTGCAGCACCAATGCCAGCAGCACCTGCAGCACCAATGCCAGCAGCACCTGCAGCACCAATGCCAGCAGCACCTGTAGCACCGGCCGCTCCGGCCCAGCCGAAGCACCAGAGTACACCAGAGGTCCGAGAGCGCCTTGCAGCAGTAGGAGCGATCGCCCAAGCGATTAGCGCCGAAGTTCAAAAGGTAATTATCGGTAAGGTCCACGTAATTGAAAACGTGTTGATCAATATCCTCTCAAACGGTAATCTTCTTTTCGAAGATTATCCAGGATTGGCTAAAACTCTGATGACCAACACCTTCGCCGATGCACTCGGCTGTGATTTCAAGCGTGTACAATTCACGCCTGACTTGCTACCAGCTGATATCACCGGTACAAACATCTATGATGCTAAGAAAGGAGAATTCACCTTCAAACCAGGTCCACTTTTCTGTAACCTGCTACTAGCTGACGAGATTAACCGTGCACCACCAAAAACACAAGCTGCTTTACTTGAAGCTATGCAAGAGAAGCAAGTCACTATCGGTACAGTAACCCACAAACTACCTGCACCGTTTATTGTTATGGCAACGCAAAACCCAGTAGAGCAAGAAGGTACTTATCCGCTTCCTGAAGCGCAGCTTGACCGTTTCATGTTCAAGATGTCTGTAGGTTATCCAGATAGAGCAGATGAAGATGAAATTCTATCCCGTCGTATTTCTAGAGGAAAAGATGCAGTTGACGTTGATGTAATTACTGACCCACAAAGAGTTATTGCTATGCAACAAGCTTGTGAAGACGTTTATGTTGACCCTGCTCTGAGGATGTATATGGTCGAAATAGTTGCTAGAACTAGAGAAGATCCACGTGTTTTAGTTGGCTCTTCTCCTCGTGGTTCTCAAGCACTTCTCAAGACCTCAAGAGCAGCTGCTGCTCTAAGAGGGCGTGACTTTGTTACTCCTGATGATGTTAAAGCTATAGCAGAGTTGGCATTAGCCCACAGAATTATTCTAAAGCCTGAACATCAAATCAAAGGATTAGAAGCTGGAGAAGTAATTCAAACAATTCTTCGCGAAGTACCTGTTCCTACAGTTTGAGCAATGAATAGTGGTGAACCCTATGTGGAGTCGTAAATCAGCTATGTTAGGTAGTTTAGCCGTAGCAATGTACTTGCTAGGTCTAACACTACGTAATGAGCAATTGGTAACAATTGCTGTAGTTGTTTTCGTATTTTTGACATGGGCTGCACTATTTGGCGGTCATGCTGATGTGGCCTCTTCAGGAAGACGAGCAGAAGAATGGAGCGGTGAAGAAGGTTTAGCATTGAGCAGTGTTTCTGCCATGCGAAAATTATCTAGCGCTAGATTGTTTGAAGACGGAGAACTTAATGTCACCTTGAGAATGCAGAATCAATCACCATTGGCTAAAATTCTAGAAGTGAAAGACAGAGTTCCTGAAGTCATGAGAATTAAGGAAGGCTCTAATTATATTCTAATGGAGTTAGGACCAAGAAGAGAGACTTTTATTGAATATACTCTAGAATGTCCACTCAGAGGTTTTTACAGTATTGGACCAGTAGCAGTTAGAATACAGGATCCATTCGGTTTGTTTCATAAGGAAAAAGAAATGCATGTCTATGATGATTTCCTTGTATTCCCTAAGATGGAAGACTTGAAAGAAACCTTTGTTAAATCCCGCGTTCCTAAGATTTTCACTGGTGCAGTTAACATTAGACAACCTGGACCCGGATCTGAATTCTACTCTTTGAGAGAGTATTTTGATGGAGACTCGTTTAGAGCAATTAACTGGTCTGCATATGCAAGGTCTGGAAAGTTGATGGTTAATGAAAGAGAGAGAGATGCAGTATCTGATGTAATTATCATTGTTGATTCTAGAGCAGTTGCAGAAACAGGTCCAGTTTCAAGAAATGCCTTGGTTTATTCTACTAGAGCAGCAGCATCATTAGCAAAATATTTCCTTGGCCGAAGAGACTCCGTAGGTGTAATTGTTTATGGCGATGAGGTTGTTAGTGTTGACAGAGATACTGGTAAGAAACAATTATACGTTATTTTAACCAAACTAGCAGGAGCAGTAGCGAGAGGAAATATTCCACTTCAAGTTGTGGTGAATAGAATATTACCTCATATTAACAAAGGAAGCCCGATTATTTTCCTATCTAATTTAGAAGATGACCCTACTATTGTCAATGCTTTGAGAGATTTCAGAGCTAGGGACTTCGACGTAACAGTTCTTTCTCCTTCCTCATTGGAATTTGAATTTGATGCTAAAAGAATTGATCGTACTGGATATGAAGTTATGAAAACTGAAAGAGATGTATTAATCGGCGAACTTCGTGGACTTGGTGTAAATATTATGGATTGGGAGCCAGATATGTTGTTATCAACAGCACTTGCCGGGGCAAGAGGATTTTAAGGTGATTATGTATGACAATGAATAGACCATCAGGAGATACAAAGCACCTATATGATGGTAAGACGGTGCGTTCTTCTGCACCTTCAAGAAAGAAACTTGCAGGCCAAGCTGGTGGAGGTTCAGAAATTCCTAAGGATGCAATACCTAAAGTTGAGATGCCCAGTTTTGTTGAGAGCTTACTAGGCGGACCAATTGTTACCAAGATGAAATTTCTTGCACCAGATAAAATGGTTCAAAATTTACAATTAGCAGTTTATGGTGTTCTAGTTGCCCTTTCTCTCATGACATACATGGTTTCACCGCCGGAAGGAACAATATGGTTTATGGTTACAGGGAATCTAGCAATTGCCTTGATTATGCAATTAGTTATCATCGCTCTAGCCGCAGGTACTGGATTTTGGGGTACCTTCCAAAGAGATGGAAGATATACTTTAATCAGTAATTTGTTGTTTATTTTAGCAATTTTAAGATTCGCTGCTTCTAAAGTCTCTCTAGCAAGTGATCCGTTTGGTCTACAGGACAGTGAGACCTTGCTAAATATCCTAGTTGTCGTTTATGCAGTTCTTTTAGTGATGTACTTTGAATTATCAAATGGTGTAATTCGCTATTCTATGCTCGATACCAGTATTAGAACTAATGAAGTATATGTCATGAACCCTAAGAAGATAGTTGGTAAGTATCACCGCTCTTTGCTGATTAATCCAATTGTTGCTGGATTTTTAGCTATCGTTGTTTTGTCAGCAAACACAATTTTACCTTTCATTGTCGGAATTTTCTCTTCAGATACAGCGTTAAGAATGGAAGAATCAGTAGAACTGATCTCAGTTTATGGTGTAGCACTGGGTACATTCTTCGTATTTTGTGTTGTTGGAGGACTCTTCGCACTTAACCTACCAAATCATCTACAAAGGTATAGAGAGAAGAGAGCGGATTAATTTGATTTAATCTGTTTTGAGTTAACTAATTTAGATAACTTAACAAGTATTGATTTTATATCATCATTTTTACATAATAACTGAATTGAATGCGGTGTTTTTGAAAGAAAAATCAAATCATCATTTAATTCTATTTTTGCTAATAGATTAAATTTCAAATTCTCAATTTCTAGGTAACCAATCAATGATATTAGAGCTGGATAATCCATTATCTCCATTTTGTCAAAAATTGAAGAAATAATTCCTTTAGCCTCATTGAATTTATTTTGGGAGATTACTAGTTCGACTTTACCAGGTAGATAATTTAGAGACCAGCAAGTAATGTTTTTTCCATTTAGTCGAATTAATAATTCTCCAACGGATTTACTTGATTCTGATCCTTTAGTATCTATTTCAATTTTACAGACGCTTCTAAGGCAACCTATTGCTTTAGTATAATTTTGCTTTACAATATCAGGGCCTATGGTAGTAGGTGCCAAACCTGTTTGATTGGAATACAGGTGCCTTATTTCGATGGGTATTCCAGTTTCTTGAATAGGTTCCATTGTCGAAGAGTGAATTATTGGAGCATCCATTCTAGTAAGTTCTCTAGCCTCTCCATAACCAAGATATGGTATCGGTTCGGTTTCTATACCCCATCTAGGATTGACTGCAAGTACACCTTCGATATCTTTCCACAGGATTACCTTTTCAGCATCCAAAATACGTGCAATAGCGGTGGCAGAATGATCACTTCCACCACGGTCTAATAATGCTATTTTCCCATCTTTTCCTTCACCAAACCACCCTGTGATAACCGGAATTTGATTTAATGATTGATAGTCAAGATTTTGAATAGAATATTCAATATCTACCGAGTATGCATTTCCAATTCCATCTAGGTGCAATCCAATATCCTCTGAACCTACAGGGTGGGCATCTATCCCCATACTTCTTAGGTGATAGGAGACAACTAACGCGGAAAGTCTTTCTCCAGCCGCTAATAGAGTGTTTACATGGTTTATGTCTTCGGTTTTCTTTGAAATCTCACTCAGAGAAGTCTCGATTCCTGACAATACAGAAGCAAACATTTTAGCGAATTCAGAGTTTTCTATGTTGGGTGCAAACCGAATGTGCTGTCTTCGTAAATCGTCAACTAATCTAGTAGCATATTTTGGTTCATTAGCGGCTCTCATCAATCTATCAGTAGTCCCCCACAGTGCGGATACCACAATCACGGGTCTTCCCGGAAAAGTTTGGATAATACTAGCTATTTGGTCTAAATCTGAGTTATCTCTTAAACAAGACCCTCCGAATTTATGTACCGTGACGGAATCATTTGTCAATAAAATCACCTCTAAGTGCCAAATCACAGATTATTAACTTAGCCATTGCTTCTACTACTGAAACTGCCCGCGGACCTAAAACAGGGTCATGACGACCTTTTACGGCCAAAACTTCTTTTTTGTTAGTTTTGAGATTCAAAGTAAGTTGTTTTTTAGCAATGCTAGAAGGTGGCTTGAATACTACTTGGCATATTAGGTCTGAACCAGTGGAAAGGCCGGCTAAAGCACCGTCTGGTTTTTCGCCTTCGAGAATTGGTTGTTCACTTGTACCTCCCCACGAATTATTATGTTCACTGCCACTCATAGTAACTACATCAAAACCATGACCAAAAGAGACGCCTCTGGCGGCTGGAATTGACATCATTGCTCTAGATAGTGCAGGTTCAAGACCATCAAACCAAGGTTCACCAATTCCTAAAGGCATACCAGAAATACAAAGTTCTACTTTACTACCAATTGAATCGAGATCTTTTCTCTTGGCATTAATTAGATTAATCATACTTTCAACTACGTCAGGGTCTCTACATCTAATTTCACGGCAGTCTTCACTATGCCATTTTTCCGGGCATTGATTTATTGGTTTAGCATTAATGTTGCCAATAGAACTAACATGTGCATTGAATTTTATTCCTAATGTTGAAAGTATTGGCTCGATAATTGCTGCAGCAGCAACTATTGGCGCGGTGAGCCTTGCACTTGAAGTACCCCCTCCTCTAAGATCGGCTTCGCCCTTAGTTCTCTTCATCATCACCATATCTTGATGACCGGGGCGGGGATGATCTGGGAGGAATGAATAATCGGTTGACCTAACATCACTGTTCTTTATGGAAATTTCAACAATTTCTCCTGTTGTCATCTCGTCTTTTATGCCGGATAATATCTCAACATTGTCTGGCTCTTTACGCTTACTTGCGTATTTACCTCCAGGTTTTCTTTCATCCATCGCTTTTTGGATTAAATCTCTATTAATTTTAATACCTTTAGGAACTCCTTCTAAGAATGCTCCTACCTTTGGCCCATGACTGGTCCCGAACAGAGTAAATCGCAGGCTTTCGCCCAACCTCATCTGCATGTGTATCAACACCCCCAGTTGCTATTCATTGATGAAGTTGTGCAAATTAATCGGAATCCATCTCTTCATCTTCAGAATTTAGAAACGTTGTTTCAATGATAGTAAATTTGTATTTACCAGTTGAGAACAGACTTTTAATTCGCTTTGTTGTTTGAGGAGTTATTGATGGGATTATAATTATGACAGCTGGACCTGAACCTGAAATACCCGCAGCTCTAGCACCATTAACAAAGGCGTCGTTAGCCATTCTTCGGCCCTCTCCATCCCCTAAAACACCACTTACAGCACGGCCATTCCATGTTATGCTGTTCAACAAATCCCCTTCTTGGATAGCGCTAAGTGCTTGCTGAAAATCATTGAAAAAAGGTTGAAAATCTTCTAAAGTGACAGGCTGTTTTTCTTTATCTCTAGATATAATCAAAACTGTCCAATCATTACTTTCAGGACCTCGGCCTTGAATTATGACACCTTCTTCAATTGTATCAGAATTGATATCGATTAATTTCCAGCCTTTGGTGGAACATGCCCATGAATCATCAATTGAGCCTGTAAGAGAAACACCTGCTTGGAATTGGGCCTGAGCAGATAATTCCACAAGTCGATGAGTCTCCAAGTCAATTTCTGTGGCATCACAAAGACTTCTCAATGCAGCAATTGACACAGCAGCGCTCGATTTCAAACCTTGCTTAGGTGGAATTTTTGAAGCGATTGCCCAATGTAATTCCTCAGGTTTTAGTTCATTTGGTAAATCATAACCATTTTCAGTCCAGACTCCAAGTACCGCATCGAGTAATCCATCCGGGTCTTTTAGTTCTCTTTTGCTGGGTTTATCTAACAGCCTAACTGCAACAGGAAGATCTAGAGCAATGCTCGATCCATAACCAGTACCTGCCGCATGAAGAAGGCTACATGCTCCGTGAGCCTCTCCACTGCCCAAAATAGCCATTTAATCACCTTTCACTGACTTTACTATTGACCTTTTCTCCGATGTGCCTTGAACCGATATCATTCCATCCAAGAATTTTGTCTCCTATCTTGAGTGAAGTAATTGAAATCAAGTTACCATCATAACCAACCAATCGCACCGTCTCCGCTTGTTGGAGAAACATAGAAGACGGTTTATCAAAAATATTATGCCAAAAAATGTGCAAAAAAGGTCTTTTTTCAATTTTTAAACGACCAATTTGTGCAATTCTAGTATTTCCTAAGGTGTCACAAACAAGTACTGAATCATTTGATTTTAACTCCGAGAGATATTTTGTCTTTCTATCTGCCATCAAAACATAAGAGTGAGGCGGGCCTGCGTTAACCCTAAACGGCCTTGGAGGCACATATTCAGATTCTAAGGTTTCACCATGAACAATAGCTAGACTGGATGCGGAGGAGCCGATTAGAAGTCCTTCTCCTTGGCCGAGTAGAGTTGTTAAATCAATACAGTATCTATCGCCAACCCCTCCATCCTCGATAGAGATTATTCGGTGAGGAGCAATTTCTAGACAGTCATTTTCCTCAATTTGCGTTTGTTCAAAATCTGTTTTATTTTCTGCTCTTTGAAATTTAGTAATTAGTGCGGCTTCAATAATTGATTTATCATTTTCAACTATAATTGCATCTACTCCACTCTCCAATGCAAAACCTGCTCCTTGAGCCTCACTTACGTTTCTAATTTTTGCTGCAATTTTTGTTGGAGTACTTTGACTTGCTGCAATTAAATTTTCAATAGGTATCATCGACCAATTTTCAAATTCTAGAATTATCCATTTGACAAGTCCAACCATCTTTCTAGCGTCATCTTGACTACTATTGTCCGTAATTTTGATGATTGAACCCACAATTTCTTGATTTATTAAAATCGAATTATTATGACAAATTATAGTTTCTTTTCCAACTATTGTTTCGTGAGACAAGAATTTATCAAAATTATAATCATCAATTAGTTGTTTAGATTCACGACAATCGAGCCACAATTCCATGAAAACACCTCATAGCGAACATTCTTTCATAGCATTCTCGACAGTATAATCATGATGAACTAATAGAACTAAAGCCCTAGCTATGGATTCTATGTTGGGGTGTCCAAAAACTTGTCTGCCCATACAAATTCCGGATGCACCAGATTCCAGTGCATCTCTAACCATCGTCAATATTTCCTTACTGTCTCCGGTTGAAGGTCCTCCTGCAACTAAGAGAGGAATAGGTACAGATTTTGTAACCTGACTAAAACTTTCTTTATTTCCAGTCCAAACTGTTTTTGCAGCATCACATCCTAATTCAAATGCTAATCTAGCAGCATGAGCATAACCCTTAGTTAAGTCACCATCTAGGATTTGTAAATTTGGACCTCTAGCATAAACCATTCCGAACATTGGGATACCTTGATGGAATGCAAGTCTACTAATTTCTCCCATTCGTTCAATCATCTCAGGTTCATTTTCGCTACCTATGTTCACTTGACATGAAACACCAACTGCTCCTCTAGGTTTAATTTCATCAACCGAACCAACTAGAACTTTATTTGAGGAATTTTTCCCTCCATGTCTAGTAGATGCAGATAAATGAATTATCATGTTGGTATTACTATTTTTGCAGAGATGATTATAGTGGCTAACAATTCCTTTGTGTGCAATTATCGCATCAACTCCGGCTGAAACTAAGGATTTGATTGTTGATTCGATTTCGACTAATCCTTCAACGGGGAAGTCGGATACCCCGTGATCAATAGGAATCCATACACCACGTCCATTTGGAAGGATTTTTTGCATGAAATCCTGTTTGCTCATGCTTGGGCGAATGGTTACTCCCTCTCAATGCTTTGCTTTTTTCAAGCGTGTAAAAAATGCCGAATTAACAGTAATTATACGAACAAATTGTTGCTTTCTTATTCTGGTTTTGACCGATGCTTCAATAGACATGTTTGTCATCGGCTATGCATGGACCCCTCATCTATTGGGCTAATGGCCTTTATGGGAGGCGGTTTTTTAGTTGGAATGTGGTATATTCTTGTAAGAAAAGATGCTAAGCTAAACATGCGTCCAGGAATGTCAGCTGAAGGGTTGAGGCAGGGAACTGGTGCTCCAAGTTTTGGTCAGACCAAACAGGAGATAGATCGTAAATTAGCAATTGTTGAGAATCGAATGAGGCGCCAGCAAATTATCGATTCTAGATTAGCCGTTCAAGAAGCGGAGAGAATGGCAGCTGAACAAGCACGACTACTCGAAGAAGAGGCTCAAAGAGAGCGCTTACGCCGAGAAGAAGAAAGTAAGCGTGCAGAAGAAGAAAGAGTAAAACGCGAAGAAGAGGAAAGGCGTCGTCGTGAAGAAGAAGAAGAAAACCGACGACGTCGCCTTGAAGAGGATGAGAGACTTGCAAAAGAGCGCGAAGAAGAAGAGGCCCGTTTGGAGGCAGAAAAAGAAGAACTTCGGCAGTTGGAAATGGCTGCTGCCGAGGAACAAAGACTCGCAGAATTAGAAGCCGCGAAACTTCAAGAAGAGATGGAATCAAGAGCAGCGGCAGANGCAGCAATGGCGGAATTAAAGGCNAGACTTGAAAGAGAAGGTGCNATGAGNGGAGATGTCCAAATTTCNTTGATGTGGGAAAATTACAATGATNTNGATTTGCATGTAGTNTGTCCGTCAGGNGAAAGAATCCATGGAGGTAATAAGAAATCCGAATGTGGNGGTGAATTAGATGTTGATGCNAATGTACGNNCTGAAACAAAAAAGCCGGTTGAAAATGTAGTTTGGGAAGGAATCTCAGCACCTCCGGGTACTTACCAAGTTTATGTTCATCATTACAAGAAGCATAGAAAGCGAAGAACACGCGATCCAACTAAGTTCCAAATTATAGTAAATAATGTTGGGGACTTTAGAGAATATCATGGCGACTTGACACATGGAGACCCGATTCGGCTAGTATGCCAGTTTGAAGTTCCAGAACGAAGTGAACAAGAAGACTATGCTAAGAAAAGAATGGAAGAACAGATGCGCTTAGAGGCCGAGGAATCGTCTAGATTAGAAAAAGAGCGTGATGAGCTGGAACGTCAAAGACAAGACGAGATGGCTGCTGCAGAAGAAGAGAGACTTGCAGAAATTGAATTAGCCAAACAACAAGAAGAGATGGAATCGAGGCAAGCAGCAGAGGCAGCAATGTCTGAACTTCAACAAAGGCTAGATAGAGAAGGTGCTCGCTCTGGAGACGTCCAGATATCATTAATGTGGAACAATTACAATGATCTCGATTTACATGTAGTTTGTCCTTCCGGTGAGAGGATTCATGGAGGCAATAAAATATCAGCATGTGGCGGTGAATTAGATGTTGATGCAAACGTTCGCCCAGAAACACGAAAGCCCGTTGAGAATGTAGTGTGGGACGACAATACTGCCCAACCAGGCGAATATCAAGTATATGTTCACCACTACAAAAAACATAACAAGAGACGCTCAAAAGACCCGACTAAGTTCCAAGTGATTGTCAACAATGTTGGAGATTTACTCGAATTCAATGGAGAATTAACCCATGGCGATCCAATTAATTTAGTAGCTCAATTCAAGGTTCCAACACTAGAAGAAAGGAATGCAAAAATTGAAGAATTAAGGCAGCAAATGAAAGCAATTACAGCGAGTTTTGAAAAGTCAGGTAGTGAAGAAGTCACTGTTGAAGAAGTCGCTGAAGTTATTGGTGTATCGATTGAAGAAGCAGCCCAAATACATCAGAAAGCGGATACAGATGGAGATGGAACAGTATCTCTCGATGAGATTTTGAAATCAACAGAAGAACTTCAAGATGTAGAGGAGAAATCTACTCAAGATGTAACTGAAAAAGAAGTAGAAGTTGAAGAGTTAGATGATGGAAATACCAAATTCTAATCATGACAGAATGTCTAATAATTTTCCATTCTCACTCGCCTTTTTTATTGAACGGGCGATTCTTCTACCGGTTGACATTCTTTCTTCATTGATATCAGAATAAGGAGAACCCCCGATGAATGGATTGGAACCTGCNACAATTCTAGCACTGATTTCAAATACCTTGAATTCTAATTTATCGGTAACAATTGTCTCTAAGCAGAAAGGCCCAATCATACCTCTACTTCCTTCTTCTAATTCAAATGAGGCTGCTACAGTTCCTTCTGCCATCTCAAATGCACGTGGAAGAAGGGATTCTCTAATNACTACNGGTTGGTTTCCAGTTACAACGAATGAAGGTTCTAAATTCATCTCTCTTAGATCTCTTAGAGAACCTAATTTGTAAAATTCATCAACATTAGATTCATCTCTTCTATCCATNGAAAGTAATTCTAATCGACCAAGATTTTTNCCGGCATTCGATTTTTTACCTTGAACTTGAAAACCATCTTCAGCAGTAGGATCAAAGTAAAAGTGAAGATAATATCTACAACCTAAAACGTATTCTTGTATTGTGAATTCTTCTTCAATATCCACATTTCTTCTAAAATCTCTATAGTCTCGAGCGATAAAGTATCCTCTTCCACCTTTAGCACCAGCATACTTTACTATCACCGGACCGTCTATATCATGAGGGTCCTCAAGGACTTTAGGCATATCACAACCTCCATCTTCAAGCCAAATTCTCTGTTTTTGCCTACTACTTTCCCAATTCAAAATCCCTCGATTTCCAAATGTTGGAACTTGCAGGTTTTTGTAGTTGGTAGCACCTAAGTATTCTACAAGAGATCCATGAGGTATAATGATTACATTTCTCTCTCGAAACCAGTCAGCGTAGTCTAACATTTCTCTGTAATTCTCTAACATTAACCACTCATCAGGTTCTGCACCGGGGAAGGCTTTGTAGAATCTTCTTCGGTTCTCTCCAACTGCAATTCCTAGTGTTCGCAACCCTTCTTTTTTTGCGCCGTGAAGAATTTGAAGAGATGAATGAGAGGCAACGACACCAATTGTCAAATTATCATGGTCGTAGCCTGCAAGCCAACTTGCCAACACCCCTATGTCTACGCCCATGTCGAGTGGTTTTGTATTCCCCATATGAGCATTATGTATTTATTTCTCGATTTATGATATTTTTGCTGTACAATTCATTCATCAATTTCAATTTCAAGATGAAGACTTCAAGTCTTAGAAGTTTATGCATTGNCATGGCAGAGGTTCCATCTAAGCGGAGGATGACCTACGGAGGATATTTACGATTGGAAGATTTATTGCAATTACAAGAAGGGCCATTAGGTTACACTCCTTCACCATGCAATGATGAAACCCATTTTATTATTGTTCACCAAGCGTTTGAATTATGGTTTAAATTAATACTATCTGAGCTGAAGAGTACTCACAACATTTTAGATTCTGATAAAGTCGATGAAAAGGTAATGCCAAAAGTAGTTCACCATTTATCAAGAGTAACTTCTATATTCAATCTNATGTCACAACAATGGAAAGTTATGGAAACACTTGCACCTCAAGATTTCTTAGCTTTTAGAGATAGACTTGGAACNTCCTCTGGGTTCGAATCATGGCAGATGCGTGAAATGGAANTACTTCTCGGATTGAATCATGAGCATTCTAGTGAAATGAATCCACTTGGACACATGCGCAAATTGGCCGGAGAGGGAAAGATTTCCCAATCTGTATTAGAAAACTTCGAACAAATATCGTCACAACCATCNATAAAACATTGCTTAGAAAAGTGGTTAGCAAGAACACCAATCAATGGCTCAATTCCTACTGATGAAGGTGATTTTGAGGTTGTTGACAGATTCATAGATGGACATATCGAGGCAATGAAAGAACATGTTGAGTCAGTTATTTCACATATTGTTGAAATTGGGCATGGTGAGGAATCTCAAGTTAGAACTAGATTGGAATCCTCAATAGTTCAAGCGGAGCAATTTCTTCGACCTGAGGGGGTCGTCAACCGGTCTAGAGCCGGATTATTATTCATCGAGTCATATCGAGACTTACCGCTACTTTCATGGCCTAGAATTCTGATTGATTCTATAGTAGAATTAGAGCAATCAATGNTACTGTTTAGAAATTCTCATGCAAGAATGGTTGAAAGGATGATAGGTAGAAGAATGGGTACAGGAGGTTCAAGTGGTGTTGATTACTTGGACATGACATTAAAATATCGAATTTTCGTTGATCTATGGGCTGTAAGGACAATTTTAGTCAAGGCTGATAAGCTGCCAAGTGTAGAAAATCCAGAATACTATGGATTTAATCAAAATGATTAATCTTCANTCGTGTGGATCAATATCAATAGGGATTAATTCATGTTCATATTCGTACAGAGCAATCTTTAGCGGATCCAATACATATCTAACAGACGCTTCTTCAAATCCGTACAATGAGACAAGTTCATCCTTGAATGCAACACGTAGGTCATCTTCACCAGCATAAAGTGGAGCGCCCATACCAATTTGTAATGCTCTTGCACCAATTATTCTTGCACGTTCAAAGCGAGTATGTAGTCTTGCTGGTTTTACCATTTTGCACACCTGCGACCCTTAGTCGCATGCAGGCGTAATATCAACTGTTTTTCAAACTAACCCATATAATGTATTCAGATCATTCCTGTTCAAGATTAGGGAATTCTTTGCCTTGCTTTAGAAGACCTAAGAACATTATAAGTGCAGGAAGAAGAATTAGGAANAAAAATATTCCAACCAGTAAGGCTAGGGTTGAAGGATTCATTTCATCTAAATTTAATTCCTCATCACTACTGTTTTGTTGCTCATTGAAGTCAAAATTACCTAAAGGTTGTGAGGAAGCGGAGGTTAAATTTGCAACACCAGGATCTTCGAGCATGAAAACAATTCTACCTTTCCAGTCTTTTGTCCAATTTGAGATATCTGCAGATTTATTTCCNGAATCAAAAGAGAGAAATGATGTNGCTAGATTTTGATGAGAGTAATTTTCAAATTCATGAGGAGTTTCTTCAAGCATCCACAAATTAAGGTAGTAACCCGAACTTGCATTCCAATAAAGAGTCCCATTATTCAATTCGAGATCATCAATTCCGTTGAACGAACCATTAAACTCTTTAATCGCTTGATTAACCTCTAATCCTTGACTTGAACCAGTTAATAGACCCTGGCCATTAATAACAATTGAAGGAATAAATAACAGCCGGTATTGGTTGTCAAATTTTAACTTAGAATATTGAAGAAAGGATAGGTCATCTAATGAAGGGTGATGTTGAATTATCACTGAATCATTATAATCAATCTTATCAATTTCTTCCTCAATTTCCAAACATGGTTCACACCAATCGGCACCAAAATACTCGATTAGATTACTTGGTTGCCAAGCGTTACAAGACTCTTCATTCAAGCATGTTGAATCTAGAACACGAACGTCAAGTAGTGTAATCTTCTCTTCAAAGTTTGACTCTTCAGCATCAACACTTTCAATTGGAATCGAAACTAAAACGATTACTAATACAATAAGTATTGAGAAGCATTGACGAAATGGGCATGTGTTGAAAAGGGGCGTACACTTCCGTCTATCCATGGACACTGCTTGGTGGCGACGCCCATCAATTTTACCATTGGTAATTTTTGTAATGGCTATTTTGATTATAGTTGTTGGTGGTTCGATNAGAATTAATGATGCAGGCGAGTCATGTCCTGATTGGCCGAAATGCTTCGGNACTTACGGATTTGATATTTCACCTGAAGAGCAGGGTAATTACTGGGAAGAAAATCCAGATCAAATAGACTCTAGAGGAGAAAATCATCGATATACAGTTTTCGAAATTTTTGTCGAATGGTTTCATAGATTACTTGTCGGGGTTGTAGCCATTCCGATAATACTCAATTTAGTAATCTCAAGGAGTAAACAGGAAACATATGGTAGGTCAAATTATCATGCTTCAATTTTCATTACAATTTTACTACTTATACAAGCCGCAGCAGGCGCAACCACAGTATTCTTTGATAATGTAGACTGGTCTGTCGCTCTCCATCTTTCCCTAGCCTGCATATTTTCGGGGGCTATAATATGGCAATACCTACTTATGAGGACCAAAGAAGGAGTAGATTGGAAATTTCTTTCAGTTTCAAAAGATTTTATCCAGAAAAACAAAAAAAGATTCGATTCGATTGCGCTTTCCGTTTTGTTTTTGTTGATATTAGGAGCTTGGGTTTCTTCGACGGCTGGAGGACAGTATAACCAATCCTGTTCAATTGGTTTTCCTGATGCTTGGCCACAATGTAACGGGTCCTTTTTACCCTCATTAGATGGACCTGGCGTTTTAATTCAAATGATACATCGTGTTGGAGCATTAGTAATAGGTTTAGTTTTAGTCTCATCAATTATCAAATTCAAAAATCAAAATACAATTTCCGAAGAATCAAAAAATTATTCTAAATTCCTTCATGCCACTGCAGGATTTTGGTTCTTAAACCTGCTAATTGGTGCAAGTTACGTTATTTTTGCTGAATCCGGAGATTTCCCTGAATGGCTTTCATTACTTCATTTAGTTGGCGGAGTGAGTTGTTTTCTAATCGCTTTGATTTGTCCTTTTATGATTAGACTATCGATGATATCAAAAAGAGAACCCTCGACCGGGGAATGATACCGTGGATTCTATATCATCGCTTAGAGAAACGGATAATCATCCTGGGTGGTTCAGTGTATTTGTTCAATTGATGAAACTTAGAGTAATAGTTTTACTTCAAATAACTGCAATTTGTGCAATCTTAGTACACGATTTATTATCTAGGCACGGTTTAATCGACGTAAATAGAAGTTGGAGTGATACTGTCTATACAATATTGATAACTGCTATTGGTGGTACATTATCTGCAGGTGGGTCAAATGCAATCAATATGTGGTATGACTCTGATATTGACCCATTGATGAAAAGAACACAGAATCGACCAGTTCCCAAAGGATATATCTCTGCAAAGGGGGCACTCATTTTTGGCTTAGTGATTTCANCTATTGGTTCCTCAGTTTTCTTTATTCTAAGTTGGAAAGCCGCATTCTGGTCGTTTTTTTCAGTATTTTTCTACGTAGTTGTTTATTCAATTTGGCTGAAAAGAAGAACGCCTCAAAATATAGTAATTGGCGGCGCAGCAGGTGCGACCCCGCCATTGATTGGATGGGCAGCAGCTGCGGGTGATTCAATTAGCGGATTCAATCCCTTTGAACTGGGTTCTCCGATACCGTGGATGCTTTTTGCTCTTATTTTCCTTTGGACTCCTCCTCATTTTTGGGCACTGGCTCTTTATCGATCAGGAGAATATGCTGAGGCTAAAGTTCCAATGATGAATGAAGTAAAAGGTTCTGAACATACAATTTTACAATCGAAGATATATTGTGGATTATTGGTTTTATTAGGTTCTGTTCCTTGTTTCTGGCCCGAATCTGGCCTACCTCTTCTATGGGCTTTTACCAGTGGGATTCTTACTTTTTGGTATGGGTTGTCAGTTTGGAGAATCGACCCGAATGAAAGTTTGGATGTAAATGGTAGGATGCCTAAGGCAGCAAAATCATTCTTCCGTTCACTTTACTATCTCGGNTTAATGTTCCTAACATTGGTGTTGATTTGCATCATTCCTCCGGATTGGCTTGGTGTATTGGGGCCATTGTGAAATTGATTTTTTATTGACCGTCATATTCATGACTTAAACTAAAGTCGNAATGCTGACTGCGGCAGTCGCATAGCCTGGCCATTGCGCCGGATTGCTAATCCGGTGGTGTTTCACCTCGGGAGTTCGAATCTCCCCTGCCGCGCCATTAATCAAAGAAGTCATCGAAATCATCGGCCATGTATTCTGCCATTTTTTGACGGTTCCTCGCATCAACAATTCTCTTTAGACGCTTTCTTTTCTTGATTANTAATGGTANCATAATNAAACTTAAACAGACNGTTACCAAGANTACTAGTCCGGCAATTTTGAANTCATCATGNTCTAAACTTTCGGAAAAATTNCCNAGCCATTCACTGTTGAGAGGCGGGTCTTCAGGTGCAGGAGGTTCGGGTATCAAATGTTGATAATATGCCCACCAATCATCGTTAATTTCTACCTTCTCAACATTTTGAGAGCCTTTAAGAATTATACTTCTTTCATTACCGACCCAATCAACAGGTGTTAGAATATAGTAGTAGGTTCTCTCTGGCCTAATTCCGTTATCCTCCCATCCATACTCGCTATAATTTGCCGACTCCCCAGGAGTAACATCAGCATAAGATAATACCGGAGAAATAAATGAAATATCGAGAGCGTTAGGTTCTTGATCTACCCTGTAAAGATTCCAAGAAACATTTCCGTCCGATTCATGTTCTGGCCATTCCCAAGTTAGTTCAACTTTGTAACAAAGCGACCAGTCGTTCTCAATCTTGAAACAGTCGGAACTATTTGTAAATTCCCAATTATGATTAAGATTAACTACTTGAGAATTAGGGGGGTTATTATCTCCACAAACAAATGTACCATCACCATTCTCATCAGTAGTTACATTCGCCTTTTCAAAGTAGATGATACCTTGTCTATCCATCGGGGCAATTGCATAAGATACACATTCGTCTTCAGCCATTTCAGTAGGATCATTCCATTGGTTTGTTTCAATAGAGAAAGAATTCACATAACTGTTAGCTGTCAAATCATCCCAAACTAATTGATTATACGGTTGATTTGATGAGGGAAACACAGTCCCNCCAGATGGNGANACNACCAACTTGTAAACACTCCATCCACCGATATAATCATTATCAGTTTCTCCAGTAGAATTCCAACTCAAGCTAAATTTACCACCTGGTGCAAGAGATGTAGTGAAATTAGTTGCATCTACGTCAGGTGTATTCATTTGACCTATAATTAGGACAGTTGTAGGCTCATAAATTCTTAATGTAATATTCTCATCCACTTCATTGATGTCTATTTGAGTTGAATCAAATAGGCTCCATTCGGTGTCGTTTAGACTGCTCAACTTTCTTAGCTCAACAGAATTAAAAGGAATGGTACTAGGTAAAATCTCTGTTGGATTAAACTCAATGTCCATCCAATTGGTTCCAGTGAAACTATTATTTTGAGATGCTATTCCATTGAGTTCAAAGGAAATAAGCATTAAAGGACTTTTACCATTTCCAACACCATAAGTCTGCCCAATTAAGGGAAGCATTGTTTCAGTTTCAATTACTGAGGTTTCAATCGTTGCACTAGTGGAATGGAAATAAGGTGAGTTGTCATATTCTACGAAATAATATACGTTTACAGAATAGAATATATTTTCAGTATTTCCAAAAATATCCCTGACTGTAAGACGTATCATGTGTTCTCCAAGCCCGATATCCCTTGCGTTTAGCGATAAATTCTTTTCATAACCAATATTTACAATTCCTGAATACCACCAAGAGTAATTGATTGGTCCAGGGGCGAACAAATTGGCAAAACCCGTTAGTGAAATAGTATCGTCAGTGGTATACCATTCTTTGGGATTGTTGTTTACGATGTAACCACTCA
>PBWC01000016.1 GCA_002729095.1 Methanobacteriota archaeon | reverse complement strand
ACCTAAGCGAAATGAAACATCATCATCCGACTGGTCCATCTGGTAATTGACTGCCATTAAAATGAGAGTCAGCATAAATAAGGTACTGATTCCTTCTACAACTGCATGTCTTCTAATCTTCAGTCTACTAAATCCTTTGAAAAAAGAACCATGGTCATTTCGAAGTCTTGGTTGAAGATGATGAATAAAAAGAGCACCTATGCCACCAATAATCATACCCAATGGGATATCTGTAAACCAGTGAATTCCTAAATAAAGTATAGAGAAACAAAATATTACGGTATTTATCAATACAAATAAATGATAAGGCCAATGATCCCATTCAGTTATCTTTTGACCTTTCTCCTTAACGTGTAAATAGTTCAAAACTAGTATTCCAAAAGGTATTGCAACATGCAGCGACGGAACTGCGTTATCCAAAGGGTCTTTTTGTGCATAGAATGTTGTATACGCTCCGTCATGGTATAGCAGTGCGTCCATTCCAGGAATCCACGATGAAGTAACTTCAACATTGAAAAATAGATAATAAGGAACCGCCAAAGCGTAAATCAGAAGATAATTCAAAGTCACCTTATCTGTCATATTTCTATCTCCACTGTAGGCAAAATATACTGTAGTAACATAAATTAAAAATAAGTAAATAAATAGATAATGGAAATTCAAAATAGTGGTTAGTGCGTCATTGTAAAATAAATCTTGGACACCTTTGGTAAATTCACCTTCAATAGAGTACAGCCAGCTTGTCCAATGACCTACATTCATTTTGATTGGTTCATTTAGTGAATCTGTGAGGCTTTTCCAATTTATGATAATGAGATAACCAATTGCGTGTAGATAATATCTTTTTTCATGAAATTCCCTTGCCCACTCCCTAATTGGTACTCTACGGCCTTTGATATGAACTGTAAATGCCCAACAAATAATTGGAGTTAAAAATAGAATTAAGAAAGTCATAACTCTATATGGGCTCATAGTTTGGTCGTAGCATTAGATAATATATCCTTTTTCACTGTGAGATTAAATTTTGTTGGATTAACCAGTGCTGGGTAATCAACCAAGATAACACCTTTACAAATAAACACATCATCCAACATATATGTCCGGGGAATGGCAACAGGCCCCAGAAAACACGTTACAAAGTCTAAAGCATGGAATTATTCATTCTGATGGAGTTGAATTTGACCTTCGACTTACAAGTGATGGGAAATTAATTATTCATCACGATTCAGTAGTATCAATACCAAAACATGAACTAGAGGGTCGTCCAAAATGGGTAGACGCATGGTCTTTAGATGAACTCAAGGAGGTCGGTTTTACCAGTTTAGAAGATTTTATTCAAGACTCCGTTGTACAAAATCAATGGATTGAGGAAGGAAAAATGGCTTGCTTGGAGTTCAAAAGACCTCATTTGTTTTCTCCTAATGGTAGAGGAATTCTAAATAAAAAAAGACAATACAAGTATATGTCTAATGCTATGAAATTAGCAGAAAAAATATTAGATGAAAATGAAATACCAAAAGAAAACTCAGTCTTTTACGCATTTTTTAGGGGCATGAAACAAGTCGTGAATGAATCGAAAATCGAACGTAATTGGGCAGAATTGATGCCTTCAATCCCAACTATCGGAAATCGAACGTTCAAAAGAGCCTACGCTTATCCACAATACATGACTATGCCATTTTCGAAACTTGTCAATCGTCATAGAAAAAGTGGTGCTTCGATGATACCATGTGCTATTGAGTATTTTTCACCACTTTATGGAAAAGCATTGATTGGCAGAAAGGTGGGATTAGGTGAGAAATATTCCGACTATCTCTCTAGTTGTCAAAAGGGAATGCCAACCTATGTTTGGCCTGCAAAACCAGTACTTGAACATAAAATACTGAATGCTGGAATGACAGGTTTAACTGATTACCTTGATCCCAAACTAACATGGCTACCTAGTGGTAATGCTCGATGGAGAAAGCCTGGCACAATGCCATTAGATAATTCACAATTGGAATTATTAAATTCCTCAAACCAAGAAGACCACGTCTCAATTATCAATCAACTTAGAGTAGATGTTCCAAGGTGGAAGGAATGTGATAATCAAAGGCGTACAGAGTTAGTAAAATGGTGGAGGAAAAAGTGGAAATGGGATTATGACATTGAGGAAATATTAACAAATAGTAAAAACTCTCCACCATGGCAAAGTGTCCGATTGATTGGACATAGAGGTTCGGGAAAAACACCTAGGCCGATACTAAATAATCACTCGATATGACGTAGTGATTGTTCTTCAGGGAAATACTTTGGACGGTAAATTGGTACACCTTTACCACTTCGGAAAACTGAACGCTCATCAACTATTTGTGCACCAATTCCAGCAACTCTTGCCCAACCAAAGAAAGTGGTATAGTAAGTTGGGTCTGTTAGTCCAACATGGAAAAGTAACGCTCCACTGGCAATATCAACATTTGCATTTGGATTGCTGATTTTAGGATTCTCGCCGAGAACTCTTGGAGCGACCTCTCTGAGTGTTCGAATGATTTTGAAATTTTCATCATCAGGACAAATTTTCTCTCCAAGTTCAAATTGAACTGTTGCTCTAGGGTCCTCAACTCTTAGAACAGCGTGACCAAATCCGAAAATTGGCCTACCTGCTTCTAATTCGGATCTAACAAACTTTTCTACTTCGTCCTTATCGCTAGTTCCTATCTTCAAAACAAATTCTAGACAAGACTGATTAGCTCTACCATGAAGAGGTCCAGAAAGTGCGTTCATAGCGCCAGCAATCGAAGAATAAACTGTCGCTTTACCAGAGGCTACGGCTTTTCCTGTAAATGTAGAAAGATTTCCACCTCCGTGATCCATGTGTAAAACCAAATAGGTAGAAATTACTCTATTCATAGATGCTCGGTCCACATCATCTAGTTCGATTGTGTTGATAAAACGGTTAACAAGAGATTGGGAAGTATCATCTTCGGGTATATTCGATTCTCTACCATCACGAATTCTGAAAATTAAACCCATTAAGCGAGGCATCCTTGCAATCAAATTCAATGCATCTTCTTTCCAGTCATTAGTTGTTTCAAACATCCCTAATGTATGGATTCCAACTGATAGCCAATCCATGGGGTGACCTGTCTTTGGCAGGGAGCGAAGTACTGATTCGATATCTCCAGGAATCTTTCCTCGTCTTGACAGATCAGTTCTAAACGAGGCAGATTGTTCAGGATTAGGTAATTCTTTATTCATCAGTAAATAAACGATATCCTCGGGTTCAAAATCTGACAGTTCACTAATCGGATAACCACAATAGTGAACTCCTTCAGTTGGGGTCACAAATGACGTCCTGCATGTGCCTACAGGAACTCCTCTGAGACCTATGTTTAGATGGCTATTTGTCAGTTCAAATAACACATTCTCATCTCTCATAATCTCCCCCCTCAACAGTCCGAGATACAACATGGGTATAAAGTCGGCCTTAGTTGAATTAGAATAAATTTCTAATTAGGTTCTGACCACTTGCGAAATCCTTTAGTTGCTTGTCTATCGGAAAAAATTTGAATCCGAATTTTATCACCTTCAACCAATATCGCATCATCTGCTGTCAATCCAGGACAGGTCTGCTTAACCTCATTCCATGAACGGTCGGTTGAAAGGTTTTCAGACCACCAGGGAAAAGCAGCACATTGTTGTGGTCTAACTTGGTAAATATCGCACTGCTTAGAATCGTTTAGGTAGATACAAACATCGTCACTTTTTCTACTTTCCAGGATGAATCTTCCATCTAGTGTTTTTCTACAATCCCTTTCCAGCCACTCCTCAACCTCCATACCTAGATGATTTGAGATTCTTCGAGCATCCGAAGTTGTAAGATATACAATGCCCCCCGGTTCATCACAGCATTTTCCACAGTTAGGCTGGCAAGCGAATGGTACACCTTTCATCCACCAAGGTGATTTCATTCTTCTTCACCTGAAACTAATACTGGTTTAGGAGTTAAAATAGATGTCTTAATCACTCCTTCGGGATGTGGTTGTAAAGTATCTTTAATTTCTACTAAAGAGGTGATTTCATCGGATTCAAGTAAATCTTCAGCCGATACTTCGCTACTGTCAATATCCCATTCACCGTCAGGTTCATGGCTGTCTAATATTGATGAAATATTTGATGATGCTTTAAGAATATTTGATGGTGCTTTTCTTTTTCTCTTTCTTCTTACAGCTGGTTTTCTAATTAATTTGGCTTCAACAAATTCTGGAAGAGGTGCTTTTTCAGGATCGATTTCCACCAATTTATGCTCGAGTTCACGAAGATCATCTGCTATTAGAATTAAGTCTTCTAGAGATGCCTCACTTGCTCTTTGCGATAATTTAACCATCCTGTTTTCTAAATCCTGCAGTATAATTGTATTTTCAGCCAGTTCCATTTCTGCTGAATTGAATTGATCATCTATGTTCATTTCAATATCGGTTAGGATATCAGCAGCTGTGCCAATATCACCGGTTTTAATTCGTCTTCTTTCAGCAATTAAATGCTTATCTCTGTCATGCAAATCTAGAACTGATTGCGCTTCAGGTGTTAAATCTTCAAGGGTTGTTTTTACATGTTTTTCCACCAAGTCAATTTGAGACTTAGACAAATCTTCTTCATCCCAGTTAGGTGGTTCGTATTCTTCGGTCAATGTGGGTAAATCACTGGTTAATTCTATGCCCCCAATTTCATTGTCACTATAAACGACATCAACTGCACTAGAAATCAATCTTTGAGCGACATCTTCAACCCTTTCTCGAACAATATCATCATGCCTTAATTGTGAATCAAGAGGAACATCTGACAATATCGAAGAGACATCATGAGCATCTACGATACTTTCGCCGGATGAAATGGCATTTGCAACTTTTTCTAAATTCGATTTTGTTGACCTCCATCCTGGGGATTCATGGGTCACAATAGTTGCTAATTGTGCATCATCAAGAACAATATTTAGAGCGATTGACCTTCTTCTAGCAAATAACATCAGACTACCGGGACTTGGTGATTTAATTGTTGCATGAACGCTGCCTCTGCATAAATCCCATAGACGAGATGCAGGCCATTCTTCAGGCAAACTTGAGGAAGTCAAAATAACATGAACATTAAGATTCAACGCGTAATCGAGCATCTTACCTACAATGTTGGACATGGTTTTATTTTCCGAAATAAAGTCTACATCATCTATAGCCAGTAATCTACAACCAACCAGGGAGTCTTGCCAACCTTTTGGGAGAGAATTCATGCTCTCCAATTCAACACCGGAAATCAGGAAAACATGTCCTTCATGCCTATGTAGAACCGCTTGTGAAATTGCATGAATCAAATGTGAACGCCCGGTTTCCCTAGCCCCAACTATCAACATGGGATTCAAGCCATTTCCTGTTGAATCTATTACGCCCTCAGCAAGTTGAGTTGCTCTACGATTTTCTACTACTGTCACCCACTGTTTGAAGGTATTATGAGTTTCAAAAACTAATTTCTTAGGCCAATCAAATTCTTTAGGAATGTGAACGGTATGATGGTGTGCGAGTAAAGAAATATCTTGTTCCAATTCATTGTGAGTGAGTTTTTTATCTGATCTTTGACCACTCACTACACTTTTCCATATAGGAGTTCCATCACTTACAAAACCAAAGTATTCGTCTTCGTCATAGAAATTATTCCTAGAATCTTCTTCCATCGAAGAAAGCGTTCTATCTCTTAAATTTTGTATCCTAGAAGCAACTACGTCGGATATATCTTCGCCCCTGTTTTTCAATTCTACAGAAGGCTTGAATGTTCTACTTTCACGACCTAAAACATGATCAGCCAAAATGTCAAATGTTGGCCTAGATGAGACTCCTACGCGTTGAAGTAACCTAGATTTTCTTGTATCTTCTACTGAAGATTTCCCTAATATTCTATTCAATTTTGACCTAGCAGTAATTGGCTTCTCAGTAATCTCTATATTCGAAATTTGATTTTCCTTGGGATTTAATTTTTCTAAATGTTTCTTGGCATTTTCCAGGGCAGAATTGAGTTTTTGCTTACGAGTCATCATTTTCTTCACCCCTGACTCTGCTCAATGGTTTGCCTTTGCTGTCAAACAAACTTGTTGATTTCCTCTCCTCCGACAAATTTTCATTTGTCCAATTTTGATAATGTTGTTCAACCGAAACATGGTTTTGTTTTCTAGATGCTGATTCTCTAGCAAACTTAGAATTATTGGAGGCTGCAGCAATATTTGAAGAAGAAAGC
Source organism: Methanobacteriota archaeon (assembly GCA_002729095.1). Lineage (GTDB taxonomy): Archaea > Thermoplasmatota > Poseidoniia > Poseidoniales > Poseidoniaceae > MGIIa-L1. Next base: position 42,655 of record PBWC01000016.1, on the reverse strand, counting down.
GGAGCAATATCTAAATCATTGTTGTCTTCATTTAATTGAAAGTATACTTGTTGCTTATATTGACTGTTTGGTAGATTCAAAATCTCCTTTGCGGCTTTTTGTTTACCGGCTTGAGCAAAAACGTCGTTAAATGATTCTTGTTTTGAGTTAAAGGTTCTTTCAAAAGCCAAATCTTGTCGATTGGAATAGTCTGTCAAGTTTTCAGAAATTCCAACCTTTTTAGGAACATAATTATCGTAACTTTCTATCTTACCTAACTCAGTGGAGTTCTGAGCAGCGGCTGTTATGCTACTTTGGGTAATTTGAGCTTCTGACTTATTCTGTCTTACGCTCTTTGCTCTACGTCGTTTAATTTTGATTGCTTTTCTTGGCTGAATAACGCGCTCAATGGCTTGTTCAGGTGAATTTTCGATAACCTCGGAATCAATTTCTTTTTCGACATTTATTTTTCCTTTAACATTATCAACAGATACAGGCTTGGAAATAATTCGTGAATCAGATGGAACAATGTGCCTCTCATCGTCACTAAATTCGATTTTGGAATCCTCAATCACTTTGTCAAAGGCCTCATTGATGTTTGCATCGTCAACATTATCGGAGTCTTTTTCTGAATCTTTTTCCGACCATTGCTCGACCACTTGAGCAAGATTCTTTCCAGCTGAAGCGATGTCTTCAGAATCAATAACATTACTACCTCCGACAAATTCTCCACTTGATGTTTCAACAAAATCACCACTTCGTGATGAAAATAGATTTAATTGTTGCTCAATCCAAGTATTCTCCTCATCACTAAGTTCAACGCATATTGGATGGTCGAAAAGTGATTCGCCTTCCATGAGCCATAAATTTGCCACGCTAGCTGATAATTCATCTACCTCTCTTGTTAAATTATGCCTTGGGATTGGGTCAAAAGTAGAAAGGTCACAAGATAATAGCACCGCATGGTCATCTGCCCGAGCCTCATCGGCTACATCCCTAATGAATTGCATTAGTAAAGAATAATCCGATTTGCTTGCAAGATATTCTAACCCATCTACAGCCACAATTGCCTGTTTATTAGCCCATAAGAAATTCATTATTTGTTTCCTCAACAAATCTAAATCAGGTAAAATAGAGCCTTTTTCTTCCTTTGAACTGAGCCATAAACAGGAATTTAGAGGTAAATCAAATTCTCTGTTAAGTACGTTAGGATGTGTTCTGGTCACCACCAATATTGGCCTTCCATGTCCGGCAAAGGCACTCGAAAGTTCAAAAACTAATTTTGAATCTTCACAATCAATTAACAAAACATCGCCGAGGTTCAACTTCTTATCTTCACCCTGCAATCTCTTTAATTGGGCTTGCGATTTTTGACGAATAATTTCAGGCGCTTCAACGGTTGCCTCCATTTCAGGAAGACGATTTTCTCTAATCCATCTTCGAGATTGCAGTCTGACTTGATTCCACCATTGATCATGGCTTTTTTGTTCTTCTTTATCATCGGAAAAAATAATTGCATCTGGATATAAATTAACTACCCGTTCAATTTCTTCTTCACTTAATTCGTGTAATGAGATTAAGGCATCGATGGTTGTCGCATCATTTTCTATCTCTAACAATGCATCGAGTCCTGTTTTAATTGATTCAGATTCATGTATAGCGATTTTTGGCATTCCGTCATGAATAATTATTTGACTCACTCGAGGCATCAAATCCTTGGGTTTCCTTTCTATTCTAATATGACCCGATATATCTAATCTTGACATATCACCGGCTAATTGGCTCAAAGCATTATGGCCTCCACGGCGAACTTCAACAACCACGCCTTGAGGTAATTCGACCATAATTAGACCCCTACGGTGCAAGCCTTCGGTATATGTTCTTGAAAGATGCGGAGGATTTTGATTAAAATATTACTTTTTGAACCCATCAAAAATATACCGTGAGTCATTGTAAAGTCTAATTTACTCCACCTTTAGCGACAATCATGGCAGGGATGGATGAATTACCCAAGGGCGCATTACCATTTCACCAATTGCCAATATCTAAGTCCCAAAAACTTCAATTTTTTATTACCATGAGTGTTATTATTTCACTAGCCTTGGTTTCAACTCTATTGTTCATAATGTTTGATTTGCCTTTATGGGGTCTCACCGTTATTTTTGGATTTGTTGCACTCACATCTGTGCTCTTCTTGCCTAATCAAATTGCAATTTTGAATACTCCTTTAGCAGTAAATTTGAATCACCCATTTATTGATGATAAACCAATTGGTGAGGCTGAGGTTTATGTCAAATTATCTGATAGTAAGTGGGTAAAATCCGATAAATGTAGAGTTAGAATTAATCGAGATGAAATGATTGGAGGATACAGTCTTGTTGAGGATAACGAGGATTACAAAATAATTGGCCATTTTAGCTATTCAAAGAATTTCAAAACCTTGCAAACATATGTCACCCTAATCAATCAAGCACTTTCACTAAGAGATGCAGTAAATGATGAACACGATACATTCGAAGATGCTAGGGTAAGGGAATCACAAGACACTGGCTTATTGGAAAGAGAGTGGATGGAAGAAGAAGAGATTCCTGTATCAAGTCCGATATCCCGTTTAATGGGCCGAAGCGAATGATTTTGCCCAATATAACCCCGCATATTCAAAGGCTATGAGTATCTGGGGCATTTGTGAATCGACTTTCAAAATGGAAAAACAGTATTGAATCACTTGATTCACGAGACCAAGAAACCCTTCTTGGCACATCCCTATCCAGATTATTCACAAAACTACCACTCTGGATTTCTCATCCATCTAATATTGGTGGTTTTTACGGAATTCTTTGTTCAATTGCACTAATTTTACCATACAGATTTGCAAATGAAGAATACTCCGGATGGTGGGCCGATTGGGGTCTTCATTGCTGCTTACTAATTGTCGCCTGTTTTTTCCTTGGACTATGTTCTACAATCCTTGTTAGTATCTCAAAAAGATTCCCCGCAGCCCCACCACGTTCAATATTATACCCAATGCCATTTTTGGGGTTGGCATTATTGACTATAGATCGTACTCAAATATATAACATTCCAGCAATTATTTGCTGGGTATTACTTCTCTTGCCAGGCCCGCTTTATATTCACTTATCGTGGGCACCCAGATGGAGACTATTATGCATGATTGAGGACGGTAAAAATCCATTTTTTAATCAAGAAGCAATCGAAAAAGAATATGATGATTTGGAAGATTCTTCTTCAAAACAAGACTTGGAGATTATTTCAGTTGTAGAGGATTTTGAGTCTGAATAATCATACTAGTCCAACTTCAGGACCAACCTTTTCAAAAATAGACAATACTTCATTCAAATCATCCATACTAAGTCCTGATGACATTTGTGTTCTAATTCTCGCCTTATCTCTAGCCACCATTGGAAATACAATAGCACCTGCCATTACACCATGTTTCGCAAGAGATTTTGTCATCGATTTAGCCACACTTGATTCACCACACATTACCGGGATAATTGGGGTGGTGGATACGCCAGTGTCAAATCCTAAATTTTGTAGTTCCTTACGGAAATAATTGGTATTATCCCATAGTTTTTGATGATGTTGAGGCTCTTCCATCAAAACCTCAACAGCAGCTTTCTGAGCGGCAGCAACTCCCGGAGGCTGAGAACCCGAGAGTAACCAAGACCTGGAATGATTCAGTGCATGATTACGAACCATTTCGCTGCCAGCAAGTATTCCACCTTGAACTCCTAGTGCTTTGGAAAATGAACCAACTTCAAAGTCAACTTTTCCTTGGAGTTTGAAGTGATCAACTATCCCTGCGCCGCCTTCACCTAAAACACCCTCTCCGTGACAGTCATCGACGAAAATCATAGCGCCGTACTCTTCAGCCAGATTATAGATTTCATCTAAAGGAGCAATGTCGCCATCCATAGAAAAAACTCCATCTGTGATAATCAGTTTTCTATCACTATCTTTGTGTTGTTGAAGAACTGCTTCCAGTTCGCCCATGTCGTTGTGAGCATAAACAGCGCGACTGGCTTTAGTTAATCTAACACCATCAATAATTGAACCGTGATTCAGTTCATCGCTGATGATGACATCATTTGGACCAGTTACTAATGTAGGGATGAGTCCAACATTCACAGTATATCCTGCTGAATAAATCAATGATGCTTCGACTTTTTTAAACTCAGCAACTTTCTTTTCTGCTTCTAAATGAATGTCCATAGTACCAGCAATTGCCCGCACACTGCCGCTACCAGAACCATATTTCTTGGTTGCAGAAATCATTGCATTAACGACTTTGGGGTGGGTTGTTAAATTCAAGTAATTATTAGCTGATAGCATAATTGTAGGTTTTCCATTCATAGTGCAACGAGGTATATTCGAACTTTCCAAAGTAGGAGGTTCCCACAATAATGATTGTGAGGATAGTTGTTCATATCTTTCTTTCATCCAAGACATATCACCTGGCATTGTCTCACCTAGTCTTTGCAAACCTTGACACTTCATGTGCTTTTGTATAGAATCACGTTAAAATAAATACATGAAATCAAAAAGGGTTTTGAATTGGAAGGTACATGCGGATTAGTGGTATTGTCAGTAGTGGTCTTGGAAGAGCACATGTTTTTATGGCCCAAAAGCACTATCAAGAGCAGTTTTTATCTCTAATGGGGAAACCCGTTTGGCCTGGAACACTCAATCTCAAAGTATCGGGGTCAGACTTATCAAATTATATCGCTTTAAGGATGAAATCTGGCATTGATACATTGGATGCTGATGATGTGCAAATCTCTGCAGCGAAGGAAGTTCGAGTGGATAACATAACGAGTTTCCGAATACGAGGTTTTCTCAGAGACGGTATCTCTTTCGGTGGGGCAACTGCATACAAGGCTATCTTCAAGTCTAATGGAGATGAAGTAGACTGTTCAGTTCTGATTCCAGACTTAACTAGGCATTTCGATGTTGTTGAAGTTATTTCATCTACATTTCTTAGAGAGCATTTAGACCTAAAGGACGGAGATAAAGTAGAATTAGAACTGAAATTGGACTAGTTTTTATGTTTGACAATTGGTAATCTCCCCAAGTATGACCACTCATGATACAACATACTCTTCATTTCTAACCTTGCCCCGTTTTCCCATCTATTTCTCATTGTTCTTTCAATCGCTTTATCACTCGGAACTTCTGTGAAAGTGAAATCATTATTTTCCTCATCAGGCAATTGTAATTTCTCCCAAGAAACACCCCAAAGAATCAACCAATCGGGCGGTGCTACACCAAAATCTACCGGTTCTAGCGGATTAGATATTGCATTCTTAATATCTTCAACTGTCAGTTCACCAATACTCAATTTGTATAGAGCCATTGCCGTTCTTCTAACTTGATTCCATAGAAATGCTTCTCCGATAATCTCAAAACCAACAACCCTATTTCCAACAACCCATGGTTTGCATGAGTAAATTTTCCTAATTGGATTTTTACCTTCTTCCATTTTTGCAAAGTTTCTGGCGTCATAAGTTCCAACAAAAAGTTGTAACCAATCTTCAAATATTTCTCCGGGATATTTCCAAGCGTCAATTCCTTCCAGCCTATATCTGTAAATCCGGTATTGAGCAATTCTAGGATTCCAATCCATTTCAACTTCATTAACATCAAGGAATGCAATTTGATCGCTGAGATGGTCGTCCACTGCCCTGACCATTTTTCTAGGAGTTAGGGCTTCCCAAAGGCTTCTTTTTATTGTTACAACCCCGCCATTTAGCCTAACGTTTACCCCAGCGTCAGTTCTGCTGGAAAGGACTAAATTATGCCCTTCTTGATTACTATCTAACCAATTTAACTGATTAAATACTCTTATCAATTCACCTTGAACTGTTTTTACATCAGGCTGAATTTGACTTCCATGGAATGAATCACCAATATATCCTATCCGGAAGGCTAGACGAACGTCTTCGCCCGTCAAAATCCCACCTCAGTCTTGATTTTGTAGAACTTCAATGGCTTCTTGTTCTGTAAATCCTAGTCCACCGACAGCCCATTGCAAGGCTTGCTTCAACCAGGGTTGAACTGTTGGAGCTTTGCGAGAAGGATCCATAACTTCAATAGCATCAACTAAATTTCTACTGGCTTGGTAAAGAACATCATCGATTGGGATATCTTCAATCTCAAGTTTCTTAGCATATCTTTGAAATTCTTTAACTGCGACTGGTACTCTACGACACTCTAGTGCAAATGAAGCAAAGTCAGCAATGTATTCTACATTTTCTTCATCAAGTTGCATCGCTTTCTTGTAAGACATCATGATTTTGCCACCCGGTACAATATCATCTTGTTGTTCAGTGTTTAACATATTTGCAAATTCGGCATATGTGTGATGAACCATGGCAACGTCAGAATTCGATTTTGTCTTTTCTTCAAGTTCTTTTACCGCACCTTCTAGGTCACCATCTCTAAACAATTCAATAGCCGATTTTATTATTTCTTCACTCATAATCAGTCCTCAACAAAATGGGGGGAGAGGTTTCAGTTCTTCAAGGACTCGCTTGAGAATAATAACTACTCATCGGAATTAGCCGATGAAATAGTGTCTTTCAAATCGCTCAACAAATTAGACTGGCTATGTTTTTTATGCATCTCGTTTAGAAGCATCTTACACTTTTCCCAGTTCCTGATTGAATAAAAGCAATGCTTTGGATCTGGTCTAATAGTCTTGATTGTTCTTTGATATGTTAACAAGGCGAAGAAGGAACGTATCAGTGACTTTCCAGCCTTTTCTGCTGTTGAATCATCTGGTTTTTCAGCGGTACCTGGCATGTTTACTGCTCCACCTGCGCCGAGTGTTTCATCTACAATACCTACACCAGAATCAGTTAAGATTGAAACGGTTGCATATCCGCATAAAGTTCCAACAGGTGAGCGGTCAACTATGACTTCAGAAATTCTGTCAAATAGGATTCTTCTGTGCGACCTGGAAAGCAAGAAACTATGTTCAAAAATTACTGCATCAGAGGTGATAGCATAGTGGAAACTATTTTGATAATAGAATGTTAGAACCCAAAACAGAGCAGAATAAATTATTCCGAATAATGTGAAACTATAGTCAAAAGGAATAAAGTCCAATTCACTATCCATACTAAATATATTAGAGATAAAAGTCAAGAATTGGTCAAACTGAATTATTACGGGAGTCATAGCGACTAAAAAGAGCCACATTGTAATCCATCGCCCTGATGTAGAGGTATTCATCAAGCGGTTTAGCCAAGTTATGAAAAGCATCACAAACACGAAACTGAAGGACATATGATCGCTTGTTGTCAAGTCGATAAATGACCAGACAATTGCCATAAATCCTTGTGCATCATCGCCTAGAGATTCGACATGACCGAAAATCAAGTGCAGAAGTAAAACAACAACACCTAAGAAATACATTCCTATAAATGCGAATATGCTTGGTTTTTTGGTCAATAGAATATCTTCTCCGTCAATCAAACGNAAGGTCTTGGCTAATTTTTCTGCTTTATTGGCTGAAAAAGCCTCATCACTNGTCTTCTCTTCGGCAACTTCATCACTCATGNAAACAGTCTCCTAAAAGGGGTTTAGCGACTTAACCCAAATGAACCTTCCCCTNANTAACAACAAAATCAGTGAAGAATACCCCATGAGTGTTCAGCATTTCCTCTAATCCATGAATAATCCTTCTCTGTTCTTGTTCCTTTTTCGTCCTTGATTCGCAAGAATTTAGTCTCTAATGGATATTCATTGTAAGTGAAATGAGAGGTTATGCCTCCTCTAGTTGGTTGTTCAAATGTCCAATGAGCCCTTTCTATGGCATTTGTTAGAATAGAAATAGAAGTGTTATCATTCCACATCTTGACTCTGAATGATGGCAATGGAGCATCTGGATGATGTCCATGCTTACCTTCAACCAACCCTGAATCACATTTTTCTATCTTGACATTGGTAAATTTCTCTGAGCGGTTATTTTTGGCATCGTGAAATAATCCTCCTTGCGATAAACTGATGTGTCCCAAATCTCTCTTTTTCCAAGGACGATTGTCTCTGGCAGTAATTGTGAAACTTAAGTGTGGCACAAACCAGTCGATGTATGAGCCATCAGCTAAATGTAACATACCCCAATACCAAGGAACCGAAGGTGCTTGAACACAAACTTTCTGAAAATAAGCCGTACCTTTGATTTCTTCATCATCTAAACTTCCTTTGACTTTACAACCGTGTAACCTGATAATGTCATAACCCATGTTCTTGACATATGTAGCTGTTGCATGCCTAGCGGTAGACATAGGCTCATTCCAAGGTGTTATCTGAAAATTCATTTTTGCTGGAACACTATTTGGGACAGATTGTTCATCACTAGTAAGGTTTAGCCAAAATTCAGATAGGTCGCTCTTTAGACCCATAGATAAATCATCATCTAGTAGCGGTACTACAGCACCACCTCCACTTCCTGACAAATTAGATCTAATAGGCCACATTTCATGCGTATCATCCATAGCTATGATTCTGCATTTTTGCTTGATTAATGGTTCATGCATTCGCTTTCCATCATACCACCACGCGCACACCATCCCATCAAGAGCAATTCCGCTTTGTTCATCAAATCCCGGCCTCCCCTTAGGTTGCCAAACAGTTCCACTGACGGTAACTTTAGGATTATCTTTAGTAGACCACAATACCATTAATTGCTTACCACTAGTATTACCATTTTCGTCATCTAACATTAGTAGCCACCACCACCAATCCCAAGTCAAGTGATGTAGAGGTGGCCTTTCTTGCAATTTCCACATCTTAGATAAATCACCCGAAAAGGATTTCATATCATCACTCATTCAATTTCCTTTCCTTTGAATAATAATCCACCAAGAAGCCATAGAACCGCTGCTTGAATAATTAGAACAAGTGAAGATATTAACATAGACAAAAATGGACTAATATCGCCTAAACTTGGTTTAGAACTAAAGTATTGCAATGGGCCTGCTCCTTCAATCGAAGTTCCAAAGAATCCAGTTCCTTCACCGCCCCCTCCCCAAATACCCATCTGAATAAATAAATCCAAATCTGTCCAAACAAGCATTGCGGCAGAATCAACTATCATCAACGCCCATCCAATTACTGAAAAGCGTAAAATTGCAGTATCTGGAGCACCCATGGATAATAGTGCCATTCCTAATTCCCATGCGGCAAAAGGAATCGCAAGAACAATTCCGAACCTCCACATTACTCCAAAAAAGCAGAATAGCATGCCATAAACTAATGTTGCAAGCATTGCAGCAAATAAAACAGATAACCAGATTCCAAATTCAGAGAATCTGAAAATTGATTCTCCAGGTCCTGCGAAGCCCGTTACCAACGCAGAAATGAATACCATGATTGCGAGATACGGCCACACTATTCCCAAATAGCCCAGGATTCTGTATAGGAAAACTTCAGTTCTTGCTATAGGTTTGGATAGCATGTAATGCATTGTTCCAGCAGACATTTCATCTCGGATAAGTCCGGTCGCTAAAAACAAAGGAACAAAAATGCCGATGATGAAAACAAATCCAAGTTTGCCAATAGCCAAAATTGAGGCTCTGTGGATTGCCTCCTCTGTGTACTTAGCATCATCAGGGTCCTCATCGACAAAGTTATCTTCCTCTATTTCGAAAACTGTGCCTCCACTCACCAATGGTCCAGTAATTTGTATGTCACATGGAACATTATTACCATTTGAATCCTTTTGTGACTCCGTCCTATCATCTCTGTTACAGTCACCATCATCGTCTACTCCTACCGAAATAACCTGTCCTTGTCCGGGAAGGGAATCCCAATCAAAGTCATCTTCATCTATCCATTTTTCGGGAGGATCAGGTTCAATTGAGGGATTTAGCAAGCCAGGGTGCGAGTCTGGGGAATTAGGGTTTGTGCCATACAATCGTTCTTGACCAGTAGGATAGCCATCACCATCCCAATCGGCGGAATCACCGTCATTATCTATCGATTGGTATTCTTGCTGCATCCCGTCAATGTAGAAAAGTAGGAGCAAGCTAATAGCTAAAAATCCAACAATAAGTACTACCCATGTAGAGATTTTGGTTCTATATTGGCGCATTGTAAATTCAGTAATTGCAGCAGCCTTACGGTCAAGAGCCCTAAAAATCGTATTGCTCTTTTCCGACATCACAAACGACCTCCACCTGTGAGATAACCCAAGATAGATTCTAAATCGTCATCTGGGTTATCTATCGATTCAACTTTTTGACCACTATCTAGAATTGCCTGTGGTAATTTCGAATGGAATGCTCCCAAATCGTGCGTTTGAANCGAGAGATTTTCACCTTCAGGGAAGAATATCCCGTGAACTGAATCAATGTCAATTATTTTCTTAGCAAGACTTTTAGGATCCTCAGTACCGATGTCTATTCTGTGAGGAATTTGGTCTAACCTTTCCCTGATTGCATGTAAATTACCTAGTGCTAGTAAACGCCCATAGTGAAGAATAACAATTTGTTCAGTTATTCTTTCAATCTCGTGTAAGATATGACTACTAACNATAACTGTTCTACCCATTCTACCNAGTTCTCTAATAACATTCATAATCGTAGTTCTGGCTANNGGATCACAACCCTGAAGAGGTTCGTCAAGTATTATCAAATCAGGATCGTTCACTAAGGCATGAGCAATTTTAGTTCTTTGACGCATCCCTTTAGAAAAACGACCTATCTGTTTGTGCGCAACGTCAAGTAAACCTACGAAGTCTAGCACCCTATCGGCCTCTATTTTTGCTTCATCCCTAGTTAAACCATTTAATCTAGCAAACGTAGAAATAAAGTCGTGAGCAGTCATCCAATCATACATTTTCTCATGTTCCGGAACAAAACCGACTCTTGAATAAGGTGCAGGATTTTTCCAAGGATTAGTTCCAAAAAGTCGAACTTGTCCAGAACTAGGCTTGATTTTACCCATTAAGATTTTGAAAAGTGTGGATTTACCCGCACCGTTCATTCCTAAAATTCCAGTCACTCCTCCAGATAACGAAAGGGTTATTCCAGTCAGGGCATGAATCCTGCCGTATGTCTTAGAAACGTTCTCTAGTAGAATCACTGGAGCTTTTACTTCTGGCTTCCATTCTTGAGTTTCTGGAAGACCTTGCTGATCGAAATCTGGCATCACTCTCTAGTCACCTCCATAGAAGATACTCGAGTACTCAAAACATACAGAGAAATTGCATTAATTGCTACTAAAGAGGCTAAAGACCAAGTCCATGAATATTGGTCATATGTTGGTTCAGTTCCAATTATCGCTTGNCCAACATGAGCAAGACAGTCATATGGTGAAAGAAGATATAGAATCTCTCTGTCAAATAATTCTGAAACAATGAGTGCCAGTGTTTTTGTCCCTAGAACTATTGCGATTAAACCAATTCCTGGGAAGAACTTACCTTTAGAAACACTGGATAGTCCTAAACCTATGCTAGTGTAAGTAATTATGAGTAACGTACCTCCGACAAATGCTGCAAGAAATAGTGGGAATGTATCAATAATCCATGCCCATCCTCTCCCCATACTGACTATCTCGGAAAAGTAATACAAGCANAGCGTCAGTAAAACTATCATGGCTTGAATCAAAGCAACTGAAATATACTTCATCATTACGTAATCGAAACGATTTATTGGGCGAGAAAAGTAGAGTGCTGAGGTCCCATGAAGTCTGTCTTCAGATATTACTCCGCCAACTAATAAGGCTGCTACAATAGGGAAATAAAGTACATTTCTAGGGAAAAATCCCAGAACATGAGCATATAGATTATCCCTGTTAACACCCCACATAGAATGTAGTTCTGCGCTTCCTATTAGGGCAGATAAAAGAGTTAAACCAACATCCGCCAAAGAAGCGATAAAAACTACAACAAGGAATAATCTAGTTGGAATACTCCATGGCCGATGGCCCTTCCTAAAAATACCGGCAACATGATGTCGTAATATTGCCCAATTCCTCATCCATCTAGGGTTCAAGGTTCCATTCCAAGGCTGATATACTTGCTCAAAAACAAATCCAGTTGTATCTTGGGAAGGGGATACTTGAGCAGATAATTCTTCATCTCCTTCGGATGAACCCCAAGCCGCATCCATACGTCCTTGACCTTTGACTGGAGCGTTAGCATCATAGGATGGTTCATCCTTACTTTCTCTAATTGGGATTGTAGGTGTTTCTTCCTCAGTCATGCTGACCCACCACCCATACTTTGTGGTGCATCTACCTGTCGGGCAGAAACTGGATTTCTTAGTAAATCTTCACTAGTTTTAACTTCATAACCGAGATTTTCCATAATAACAAGAAACAAGTCTTCTAGAGATGCTTCATATTCATGCATTCTACGAATTTGAGCACCTGTTTTTGCAGCGCATTCCAGAATTTTTGTAGTGGTGTCCTCTCCAATATGTTGGATTCTCATGATTCTACCTTCTCTGCGTACAACCAAACCTGCATCTGTCATCGACTGTTCAAGTTTGCTAGCACCCCCCCATACATGGATTTCGATCTCTCTATCAATATCTTTTAGGTCTTCAATTCGACCTTGTGCAGCTAGTCTTCCTTTGTGTAGTAAAACTATATTGTCACATACTCTCTCGACATCGTCCATAAGATGAGATGCCATCAAAACTGATCTATTTCCAGTGTTAACTGTATTTTGCAGAGTGGTAATCATGAACTCTCTAGCAACAGCATCTAGCCCATTTGATGGTTCNTCAGCAATGATTAATTCAGGGTCATGNATNATAGCNGCATGCTANNTTTGTNGCNTGCTTCATNCCNGTNGAAAAACTNCCNATNTTNCGATACCTNTGNTCNCCNAGNCCNACNTATTGNANTNCTTCNTGNGCTCNAGACATCGCAACAANNGGATTCATTCCNANNANTTCTCCNGANTATNNNACNTGGTANATNGCNTCCATNTCNGGATTCAGTGCATCATATTCTGGCATGTATCCAATTCTGGTACGTATTGCTGCACCTTCGGTTCTAATATCATGCCCTAATACGGTACCTTCTCCGGAAGTAGCTTGAATTAAGCCTAGAATTGTTTTTAGAAATGTCGACTTACCTGCTCCATTAGGCCCCAGTAGTCCTGTTGCACCCTTGGTAACTTTAAGGTTCAAATCTTCCAAAGCCATGTGTGGGCCGTAAGATTTCGACAAATTTGAGGTTTGGATAATGTAATCTTCAACCACTTTACCTCTCCCTCAAATACATCAGGTTGAAGACGACTCTTCAACTCTACTACTGCATGTTAGTCAATCTTCTAATTTTATGCCATCACGAGTCTTAACAGCTATTCCTTTGTTGAATGTCGCTAATTCCTCAGAAGTACATTGTGAAATTCCGTGACCGAGTAACTCTCCTTTGCTATTGACTATCAAACATGCTTCATCAGGTCTAATCCAGGGGTCACAGGAAATAACAAACCCATGAAATACATTGCGTCCTTGACGGATGAATGGTTCAGCATCTTCATCAACGACAACCCATGCTAGACCCTCGCCAGTATATCCAAAAATTTCTGACTCCATGAACCCCTTTGGGATACCTCTCCTCCTATGACTGTGTAGTTCAATAGCACCGTCATTGTTTAGCGACAGGCCTCCATCACCAAGCCTAAAACTGGCTAGATGTTTACCACTTGAAGTCAAGACATTTTTTATCCTTCCTTGACGATTAATTACAAATTCAGTCTGCACATTAAGTTCATGAGATAATTCACTTTGTATGTTAAAAAATACAGCAAATTTATCTGCGGACTTTCTTCGACGAAGTTTTAGTTGGGAGTTTTCAAAATTTTTTCCATCAACTAGCCCATCTCTACTTTCCTCATCCAAGACTCCGTGTTCTATTAATTTGGAGAAGGCTCTAATTACTAGATTATCATCTCTTAAATCCAAAGTAATTATCTTTCTATCTCCCAAGGAAAAATTCTCTAATTCATCTCTAATTAATTGTAAGTTAGGCCTACTTCTCCATAACCAATCCGGCCCATCAATATGAGTAAATGGATTTACATCTTCAAGAGAATATGGCATTAGTCCAATTGGCGTTAGAATCATTACTTCAAGTCCAGGTGCATGGTGAATCAATCGAGTCAATAGATTGTCACATCTCTCTCTCCAAGGACCTGATCTGCCGTGCAGAATGAGTACTTCCGATGATCCTTTACCTGCATCTGCTTTTGCATGCCACCTAGAAAACAAAAAATTTCTAGCAGCAATAATATGTGGTCTTGCGTTGGTGTCATTGCCACCCCAAGGTTCACCGCCTTTACGAGGGGTTGTTTGTGAATTTACTATCCAATCCCAACTGCCTTCCCAAACACCTGACTCAGAACCAGTTTCTTGAGAGGCTAATTTTTCATCTAATACCATCTGATTTATTGATAGATTAGAAATCTTTGAATTCGAAGGGTTAGTAACTAACCAAAGAAATGCCTCTCTAAGAGCAGGGTGTTGGTGACTTCGGCGTTCTACCAATCGCCAAATTGTCCCATCCCTTACCGCTTGTTTACATCTCGAGAGTTCTGCAAGGCTAACTTCAAGATTATACTTTGATAGAATTACAGTCCTAGCTTTTTCATCCATTTCCAAGACTTCTTTGGGAGTTAAGTTGGCGATACTGGGTGTAATTACTGGCCAATCAACTAGACCAGAAATCTTCTCTGTACCCCATGGAGTCATCAGTCTTCCATCTCTTGCAAATAATGCATATGCCGCTGAATCGAATAAATCTGCACCTAGTGCAATTGACATGGGGAATAACATAGGATGGCCACAACCAAACATGTGCACGGGACGATTAGGGGGTAAGTTGGGTAATGAAGATAACATTATTTTTGCATAATCCTTGTATCTGTGTTGCTCCATAACTGGAACAATACCCCCTATTGGATGAACTGAAAAATCATACTTGCCCATTTCTGTAGCTGACTTTTTCCTTAATTCTCTAAAGACTCCTCCTTGAATTGGTCCGTTGAGCATGGTATCTTGAGAGGCATCTATACTTATTTGGGCTCTTTCAATTGTTTGTTCAACACAATTTTCAACTTCTGTATAATCCATGTCAGGCCTAGAGAATACATCAAGCATTGTTGCGATATCAACTCCAATAGAACGCTGAAATTCAACAATCTCTTCTACTCCAACCTCTACATCTCCGTAAACATATGATTGAAACGTACCTGAATCGGTCATCACTACGCCCGGATAATCAAGGAGTGCATGTACTCCTTCATTTTGAGCAGTAGA
This sequence comes from Methanobacteriota archaeon, assembly GCA_002729095.1. Taxonomy (GTDB): domain Archaea; phylum Thermoplasmatota; class Poseidoniia; order Poseidoniales; family Poseidoniaceae; genus MGIIa-L1. The sequence continues at coordinate 27,377 of PBWC01000016.1, read as the reverse complement.
CTTCAATTCCTCATGCTTCCAGATAATGTATGAATTTGTTATTAACGCTCCAATCCCGTATCTATCCCACATTTCTCTCGGCTCGATTGTTCGAATATTCGGGTTGATTACCGGAAGTAATGCTGGGGTTTCTAAAATTCCATGCTCTGTGTGAAGTCTTCCAATCCTGGCCCTTCCATCTCTGTTGACGATTTCGAATTTACCTCTATCTTGCTCCCTGCAAGGCTTTGGGTCTTCACGATTTCCATCTCGCCATGCTGGCATGATTGATGGCCGGTTGATGAACTCCTTCAAACCATCCATTGAACAATAGATAAAATATTGAAAATTAGACGAAGTCAACGTTGCCATGTGCAAGAATAAATTCTCGACCCAGTTCGTCGAACGTATCTAGTAAGTCACTTGAAAATTTAACAGATGAAATTTCGTTGTCAGATTCTAAATCGTTCTTTACCCCTTCTAAGGTGCCTGGCGCAGCACCACATGACAAACAAGCGCCGGTTAGATCAAGTACGATATCAAGAGTCTTCTCGCTTCCATCTATAATTGAATAGGATGTCAATTTAATTCCCCCACCATGACCATCTAGGGCTGCTCTTACTTCATTAAGCCTAGATAGTAAAGCAGGTATAATATCTTCACTGTCGAGTAATGTGAGTAAAGAGGTCTGACGTAATCTGTTTTCAATTTCTGGATCTACGACTTCATCAATTCTTTTCTGTGCTTCAACTTTCATCGAAGCTAACGCTTCAGCAGCATACTTGGCCACCAAATCGTCTTCGGTCATGGAGGTGGGTAGAGTGGGTCTTCTTTCAATGCTTTTATCGAATAAAAAAATCGTTTTTAGGCTACCCTAAAAACGCTATACTGCGAGACATTCTATTACACCACTTCATAAAGGAGAAATGGAACGTTGTAGTTGAGGGGAGAGAATATGGAAGTACTCCAAATCAAAGATTTGCACATTTCCGTGGGGGGAACCCCAATCATAAATGGCATCTCGATGACCATAAATAAAGGCGAGGTTCACGCAATTATGGGTAGGAATGGTGCCGGAAAGTCTACTCTAGCTAATGCCATAATGGGACATCCAGCCTATGAAATCACCTCTGGCAGTGTGACTTTTCTGGGTGAACCATTAGATGACTATGAAGTTCATGAAAGAGCTCGCGCTGGTATGTTTCTTTCATTCCAGTATCCACCTTCCATCCCCGGAGTTCAAGTCGGAAATTTCTTGAAGAAATCTGTGTCCTCGATTAGAAATGAACAATTGAAAGCCAGAGACTTTAGGAAGGAGTTGAATGCTGCTATGTCTCAACTTGAAATGGATAAATCATTTCTCTCCAGATACGTAAACGATGGCTTTAGTGGTGGTGAAAAGAAGCGTTTAGAAACTCTTCAAATGCTATTGCTAAAACCACGATTAGCACTTTTAGATGAGACCGATTCCGGATTAGATATAGATGCTCTAAGAGTTGTTTCAAAGGGTATCAATGAAATTGCGCAAGAATCCGGCTGCTTGGTAATTACTCACTACCAAAGACTTCTAGATTTAGTCAAGCCAGATTATGTTCATGCCATGATAGATGGTAAAATAGTTCAAAGTGGAGGGCCTGAACTGGCACTCAAGCTTGAAGAAAAGGGTTATGATTGGTTGGAGGCGATTTAATGAGTGAACAAGCATATGAAGCAGTTGGGGATTATCAATATGGATTCCATGATCCAGAAAATGCAACTATTAGATTTGACAAAGGTCTATCAGAGCAAGTTGTTAGAGACATCTCTGCTCTCAAAAATGAACCTGAATGGATGACGGAAATTAGAGTCAAGGCATATCACCATTTCATGGATAGACCAATGCCAGATTGGGGGAATTGCGGAATGTTGGAAAGTATTGACTTTGATAATGTCACCTACTTCCTTCGATCTTCTGACCAAACCGAAAAGGATTGGGACGATGTCCCCGATGACATCAAAAATACGTTTGACAGATTGGGAATTCCGGAGGCAGAACAAAAATGGCTTGGAGGAGTTACTGCACAATATGAATCAGAAGCAGTTTATCATTCGATCAGAGAGGACCTTGAGGCTCAAGGCGTCTTGTTCTTTGACATGGATACTGGATTGAAAGAACATCCTGAAATTGTCAAAAAATATTTCTGTAGCGTAGTTCCCTACACTGACAATAAATTCGCTGCTCTAAACACTGCAGTTTGGTCTGGTGGTTCATTCATTTATGTACCTAAGAATGTACATGTCGAAATGCCTGTCCAAGCATACTTTAGAATCAATGCAAAGAATATGGGGCAATTTGAAAGAACTTTGATAATTGCTGATGAAGGAAGTAGTATTCACTATGTTGAAGGATGTACTGCTCCAACATATTCAACAGATTCCTTACATTCTGCAGTAGTTGAATTGATTGCTATGGACAATGCCAAAATTCGATATTCAACAGTTCAAAACTGGTCTGCAAATGTATACAACCTTGTTACAAAAAGGGGCATAGCCCATTCAAATTCTGTTATTGAGTGGGTTGATGGAAATATCGGTTCGAAACTAACCATGAAGTATCCTGCTGTAATATTGAAAGGTGACGGAGCACACGCAGAAGTCATTTCAGTAGCCTATGCTGGCGAAGGACAACACCAAGACGCAGGAGCCAAAGTACATCATTTAGCCCCTAATACAACTTCAAATATTTTGTCAAAATCAATTTCAAAGAATGGTGGTCGCTCATCCTACCGAGGCATGCTGCAAGTTTCGCCCAAGGCAGAAGGCTGCAGGTCAAAAGTAGTCTGTGATGCATTGATGCTAGATGAGGACTCACGTTCAGATACATACCCAACCATGGAAGTAGGAAACTCAACTGCTGATTTAGAACATGAAGCCAGTGTTTCAAAGATTTCTGGAGAACAATTATTCTATCTCATGAGTCGAGGATTTACTGAAGAAGAAGCAATGGGTATGATTGTTAATGGTTTCTTTGAACCTTTCACTAGAGAATTACCAATGGAATATGCTGTTGAACTAAACAAGTTACTCGAATTAGAGATGGAGGGTTCGATCGGATGACCTATTTGGACATGGAAATTCCTTCACGTTCTACTCATTTATGGCGATACACTCCTTGGAAAAGAATACATCCATCCAAGGTTGAAACTATTCCTGTTTCCGAGTCAGTGCATGTTGAGATTCAGGGTGACTGCAAGTACGAGGAGTCAATTCGAAAAGTAGAAAATTCTTCTGAAATTTCTAGAGTTTTCATCTCTGAATGTCATGACGCAATGACAGATATTGAGATAGAGGGACGCGGCCAAACAATACATGTCAATCTCTTGGCCTCAGAAGAAACCAACATTGGGCACTTAAATTTCAATTGCAAAGGTGAAGCAACAATCCTAATACACCTTTCAGGTAAAGGAAATTGGACCGGCCTTCACATAACTGGAACAATCGATAAAAACTCAATAATTGGCTATGGCTTTGTTAACGAATTGGATTCGAATTCTAAACTTCTTAGATGCGAAGATTGGAATGTACACCGAGATTCATCACTTGAATATGGCGAATTATCAATTGGCGGATTCCGCAATAAAACCGATATAAGAACTAATCTTACTGAAAATAATTCATCGTTAAATCAAGCAGTTGCCGTTTATGGAATGGATGCGAGGCATGATGACCATCACATGGAGATAAATCACCTAGTAAAATATACAGATTCCTCACTAATAATGAATGCAGCATGTGGCGACAGGAGTCATTCAATTGGAACCGGACAATTATTGATTTCCGATGATGCAAACCATTCAAACGCTGCTCAGGTTTTTCACAATCTACTGCTTTCAGAAAAAGCGAGAGCGGATGCAATCCCTGAACTTGAAGTCCTCTCGGATGAAGTCAAAGCAGCTCACGGCGCAGCAAGTGCACCAATTGACAAAGAGCAGATGCACTATCTTCAATCCCGTGGTCTTTCCAATGAACAATCAGAAGCATTAATTGTTGAAGGTTTTCTAGTCAATACCTTCTCATCTTTGAAAAATAAAGCTGTCTCAGAAGAACTGAAAACCAGATTGAAAATTCATCTAGAATGTGAAATAATGAGGTGATTAGATGCGTGAACAATTTCCGATCTTGCAGAGAAAGATCAATGGTCATGATTTGGTTTACCTAGATAACGCTGCTACAACCCAAAAGCCGCAAGTTGTAATCGATGCAATGAATGATTACTACACGAATTCAAATGCAAACGTTCACCGCGCAGTTCATACTCTTGCTGGAGAAGCAACTGATGGATATGAGGCATGTAGAGAGTCTCTTAAAAAAATGTACAATTCTGATAAGGTGATTATCACCAGTGGAACAACTGAAGCAATAAATCTAGTTGCTCATGCATGGGGTAAGGCAAATCTTTCTGCTGGTGATGCTGTTGTTCTTACTGAAATGGAGCATCACTCCGATATTGTTCCTTGGCAGATGCTGGCAAAGGAAATGAATATTGAATTAAGATATGTTCCAGTTCAGCAAGATCTAACACTAGATATGGAGATTTTTGAAGCCTCACTAGACGGTGCAAAATTAGTCTGCGTTGTGCATATTTCCAATGTCCTTGGAGTATGTAATCCGGTTGATGAAATCATTTCCTTATCCAAAAGTAAAGGTGCTAAAGTTCTGCTAGATGCTGCTCAAAGTGCTCCACACCAATATATCGATTTCAAGTCACTTGGTGCTGATTTTATGGCATTCTCGGCCCACAAAATGTGTGGACCTACTGGCATTGGTGCTCTGCTTGTAACCAATGATGTATTTGATGAAATGCAGCCATTTATGGGTGGTGGAGATATGATTGAAACTGTATCAATACATGGCTCAACTTTTCAGAGTAATGAGCATAAGTTCGAAGCAGGTACTCCAAAAATTGCAGAAGCAATAGGGTGGAATGCGGCGCTAAAATGGATGCAAGAGATTGATTTCAAATCTGAACACAAACGACTTTTAGAGATTGCAAGATGGTTATCTGAGCAATTACGTTCTATGGGGATGACTGTTTATGGAAGACATGATGATAATGATGCAGCAGTTGTTTCTTTCCTTCATCCAACTATGAATAGCGAAGATCTTGCCCATCTCCTTGATGCTCGAGGTTTTGCAGTTAGAACTGGACATCATTGTGCTCAACCGTTACTTGAGAGATTGAAAATATCAGGAACAGTCAGAGCATCTTTTTACTTCTATAATACTCGTGAAGAAGCCGAGGCTTTTGTCAAGCAACTTTCAGAAATTTTGGAGAGATTCGCTTGAGTGATTTAACTCTTGAAGACCTCATTGAAGAATTTCAAGAAGTAGATGACAAAATGGAACGACTCGAGATGGTTTTTGAGTTATCTGAAGAAGTTAATTTTCTTGATGTCGAACATTGGAATGATTCAACAAGGGTTCGTGGTTGTCAATCAGAGGCCCATGTTATTGTCACAATTGAGCAGGAAAAAATCATCTTTAAGGCCGGTGCAGATTCAAAACTAGTTCAAGGTTTGATGGGAATCCTTACTATTGCATTGAGAGATATCACCCCAACTCAAGCACTTGAGTTAACTCCTGAATTTGCAAGTGACATGGGAGTTTTAAATTCATTATCACCAAGCAGATCTAATGGATTTAGGAATATGTTTGACAAGGTCATGATGGAAATCGAACAAAAAATGTAGGTGAAAAAATGGTTGATAAAGACGCAGTTTTACAACAATTAGACGAAGTAGAAGACCCAGAACTTGAGTTATCTATTGTTGAATTAGGTCTTGTTTATGATGTTCGAATTGAAACCAAAAATGAACAAAAACATGCTGAAATAGATATCACCCTGACAAGCCCTGGTTGTCCTGCTGCTGCTGAAATTATGGCAGCCACACACAGAGCTGCATTATCCACAGAAGGTCTTGATAGCGTTCATGTTAATCTTGTCTGGACTCCGAGATGGGATCCAAAAGTACACGCCAGTGAAGACGCAAAAATGGATATGGGAATCTGGGATTAACGTTTTACTACTATCGTTAACAAATCTCCATCTTTGAGCAAATGATCTAACCCTACCCTTTGCCAATCAAACTTTGCACTAGGCCCCTTAACTCTGGCATATCGAAACTTCCTAACGAAGTCTCTATGTAACTTAGCACAGATATTTTGAACCGTTGAATCATCCTTGACAATTAGAGGTTCTTCCAAATCGGCCTCTTGCCCTTGGGGTTTTAGATAGACCCGCATGAATCCAAGATTATCGTAAATAAAATCTTTCAATTCCTCCAAACCAATATCTTTGAAAGCAGATATACGCATTATAGGCCAATCACTGGGAAGCGATTTTGTCGCTCGTTGTAAATCCTCTTCGGTAGCAATATCGATTTTATTAATTGCAATTACCGCTTTTTCATAAATTCTATTTTCCGCCAAGCAATCTACAATTTGTTCGGCTGTAGTGTCATTCCTTAGAGTCACAATTGCTGAAGTATAACCAAATGAACGAATGATTGAACCCATCTCCTCCTCAGTTAGATGTGTCTGCTCAACGGTAGAGCGTATGTCAATACCCCCTCGCTCTGTACGCTTGATAAATACAGGCGGTTTAGTTTCATTCAATCTCAATCCTGCATTGTGTAGTTCACGGTGTAGTACATTGAAATGTGCGTCTTGGAATGGATCAACAATATACAAAACCATGTCTGCACTTCTAATTACATTTAGAATTTCTCGACCTCTCCCCTTACCTTCAGCAGCGCCTTTAATCAAACCAGGTAAATCTAAAATCTGAATTTTAGCACCTCGATGTTCCATTACACCTGGGATACACGTCAAGGTAGTGAAGGCGTATCCTGCTGCTTCAGAATGAGCATCGGTGACTTTGGAGATTAGAGTTGACTTTCCAACCGATGGAAACCCAACAAGTGCTACGGTCGCATCGCCTGATTTTTTGACTTCAAACCCCTTACCTCCACCACTGGCTTTTGAATGGGCATGTGCCTTTTCCTCCTTGATTTTAAGTTGTGCAATTTTCGCCTTCAACTTACCTATGTGAGCATTTGTCGCTTTGTTTTTTTGAGTTTTATCTATCTCGGCGCGAATCAGTTCGATCTGCTCCTTGATTGTCGCCACAAAAAACCCTCTAACTGCGGCCAAGTGATGCGCATTCTTCAATGCTACCGCTTGAAATTGATGTGAATGGTAAATTTATGCGGTTTTGGTTAAATTAAATTTCCAAATAATCGATTAACTCAAAGTAGTCGGCTTATCAGCCATATACATGGGAATTGAAACTGTGGTTCTGTTGGTTGACCAACCATGCCTAGATTCGCTTCTCAAAATGTCTTGGAAGGAACTCTACATCGGTATGGAAAAGGGTTCTTTCCGCCAGTCTAGACCTGTAGTTGATAGCAAACTAAATCGGTTATTTGACATCGATTGTGAAGCAGAATTGCTGGATTGGATGGATAGCGTAGATGTTAATTCCGATTCTAACGTAAAGACTGCTCTACAAGAGATTCCCCAAGGCGATGAAGGAGTTCTCAAATTAATGCAATGGGCTAGTCCTGGTGAATGGAGTTCGTGGGAGGCAAGAACCTACCTTTACCTAGATGTTGCTTTAGATAGAGAAATTACTAACCGACAAGACCTATATTCACAATCTACCTGGGAAGACGTCATGGAAAAATTATTTTCACTCCCCGAAGATGAGTTCGCTCAAAAAGTCTGTTTAGATTGGATGGATAGAAGAAAAGAACTTGGAGAAACACTTGATGAAAAGCAAGATCCGAAAATAATTCCAACATATGAGGCACACGATCGAACCTCAAGACTTTTGGTACACACAATTACTAGATGGGGGCAAGAAGAATCGTTAATCGGTATTGTTGGCAGAGAGCATATGGATGCAGCAAAATGGGGACATGGAGATAATAATATTCTCAAAATTTTGAATTCATAGTTTCGACGGGTTCAAAAAATAGTTACGTAACCGGCAGACAATGTCTGAAGACAAGTCACCGGATGTGGAGGATGAAATCATCGATGATAGTGATGATGAAATTCCAATAATCGATGAGAATACTGAGACCATGGAAGTTGGTGTTGAAGAGGAACTAGACCCTCTTGAACAAGCATTGGCTAGAGCTGAGAAGGCTGAAAAGGAAATAGCCTACAAAGAAGCTGAAACCCAAAATGTACGTAAAAGATTGATGGCAGAAAAATCAGAATTAATACAGTATAGTGGCATGGGACTAGCCCGAAAAATGCTAACAATCCTCGCAGATGTAGATAGAGCATTATCTTCTCTGGATGAAGATGATCAAACTCCAGTTGCCCAAGGACTAAGATTACTGAGAAACAAAATGTGGCATGAACTATCTGGCGAAGGCGTAACTGAAATTGAGGCAAAAGGCAAGCGGTTTGATCCTGCAAAAATGGAGGCCATTACTACAATACCTGCTTCAGATGACTTCCCCTCAGGTTCAGTTGTTGACGTCTTGGAAGCAGGTTACATGTTCAAACAGAGGGTGTTGATTGCAGCAAGGGTTGTTGTTTCTTCGGAATAATCAACCCGCATAAACACCGGTCTGGAATGTCGATAGCCTGAATAAAGCATCATTTTCTATTAGCCATTCAATAATGCTTGTCGGGATTGATGGCGACAAAACTTCTCTTACTGCCTCAAAGTCATCAACTGTTGAGAGCATTTTGGCTGTCTGCCTTATTCTCCATCCCTCGAAATTTTCTCGATTCGTTAAATCTACCTCTATGACTTCCCAATTGGATTCACGATATAGATCCGCAGTTTGTTTGTCCGATGTGACAAGCACCCCTTCGCCATGAAACTTAGTAGCATGTTCGACCCAGTTTGGTGGGTCATTGATGTCATCGATTAAAACCACTTGAACACGGTCATTCCAAGATTCAATCATCTGCTTTCTTTCTTCACCCGTCCACGGGTTTCTAGGTTCCATTTGGCATGATGCAGAGCCTATTGCTACAGTAACCTTGCCAATATTCCCCGCTAACTCAAGTGCATGTTCAATAAGGAAAACATGTCCATTGTGGAGGGGTTGGAATCGTCCTAACACAATATAGTTCATCGCTATTCCTCAAAAAATGATTCCACATCTAAATCTGGTAATTCCAAACCATGGTCCTTGAAACAAGAAATCATTCTCTTGCAACCTTCAACCATCTCTTCAATAGTAGTTTCACCCATAGAACCCACTCTAAACATCTTACCCTTCAAATGATCTTGAGCTCCAATTACTTGAGTATTGTATTTTTCTTTCAAATCGCTTCGCCAAGAATCATCAATTCCATCAGGATACATTATTGCAGTAACGGTATCGCTCCTCTGGAAAGGATCTGCAAGTAATTCAAAACCGAGATTAGTAAATAGATTTTGTACGCCATGAGAAAGGATAGAACATCTCTTCCACCGAGCCTCTAAGGTTTCATCCTTTAATGCATCAAGAGCCTTTGACCAGCCCATTGCTAGATTTATTGCTGGTGTCCATGGAGTTTGGTCGTCATCACCTTTTTTCAATGCAGAAATCATATCTAAATAGAATACAGGATTTGATTCGCTTTGTTCTCTAATCGCCTTACATCTTTCAATATAATGTGAATTGACAGTAATTGCAGCAATACCTGAAGGGCCTGCTGTACACTTTTGCGCCCCCATAACAGCTGCTTCAACTCCCCATCCTTCAACATCTACTGGTAGTCCACCAATAGAAGTGATTCCGTCGAGGATAAAGGGTACATTATGGCGTTGACACATTTCAGCAATAGCTGGTGCATCTTGAGTAATTCCCGAACTAGTTTCATTATGGCAAATGAGTAAAGCTTCATAGCACTTTCTTTCCAGTTGTTGTTCTAATTCGAATAAATCAAATGCTCTGCCCCATTCATACTTGATATGTTTAACATTACAAAATCGAGAACACATTTCTGCAACTCTTTCTCCAAATTTACCGTTGGTAGGAACCAAAACTAAATCATTGGTTCTAAATCGATTTGCAATAATCATTTCCATTCCTGCAGTCCCACTTCCTGAAACAACTACCACTTTGTAATCGTCATCTCCAGCCCAGGATTGTGTTTTTTTCTCAGGTTTTGATGGAGATAAATTAAATGCATATCTAAGCCCAGAATTAAGTTCAGCCATCACATCTCTAAATTCAGAACCTCTTGCAGTAATAACTGGATTTGACATAGCATCAAGACAAGCCTGATTCATTCTCACAGGCCCGGGGACTAGAAAACAGTCGTCAGTATACTCCGCCATCAATATACGCTGTTGAGCACAGTTCTTCAACACCTTGTATTGATGTTCACAGCCGTTGGGCTGATAGAGGACGAGATATACGGACTGACATGTTGCGCGTTGGTTTGGCTATGCTCCAAGGCGCGCGGCATGAACATGCGGAAGCATTACTCAACGCTTCTAAAGAGTTAGGAATTGAAGTGAAAGTCATTGAACTTAGAAAATCATCGCAAATTAATTCCGATATTTCTGCACTCATTCTACCAGGTGGTGAATCTACCGCAATGAGAAAGGCTAGCGAGAGCGAATCGCTTCTTGATGGAATTTTCAATTGGATGAATGATTTTCCACAACGCCCTGTATTAGGAACATGTGCAGGAGCTATTCTTCTCGCTAATCCTAGTGAAAAATTCGAAGCATTCGTAAATGCAGAAATATCTAGAAATGCATGGGGGAGACAGCGACAGTCATTCCAAGCACCGCTAGAAGTTAATCTAGAAACTCCTTCTGGAAGAAAAACTGAGGGAGTAGAATTACAAAGAGATAATTTCAATCACAAGCCACTAAAAATGGCTCATGAAGCAGCAAAGTCAGATTCGAAGTCATTTCCGGGGGTATTTATCCGTGCCCCTAGATTTAATTCCAAATCTGTCAAATGTACTCCAGTTGTAATGTTGGGTGATGAAGTTGTTGGGATTTTAGATGATTCAAAATTAGCCTTAACATTCCATCCTGAATTGACCCTAGACCGTAGATTCCATCGATGGCTAATTATGCGTGCAAAGGATAATTTTTGCTAAAATCTTACGAGAGTTTGAAACCTACGAGGTATCAGGGAATGTTGTAGCATGCCACAAGCCATGACCTCAGCGACCGAAGTTCTTTCCGCAGAATGTGGAGAACCAGAAGGATGTATTCAGTGTCAAAAAGGCAGCAAATTGGTCCTATTCGTCACAGGCAAATGCCACTGGGGGTGCGATTATTGCCCGCTATCTGAGAACAGGAGAGAGAGCCCTGACATGTTTGCCAATGAAAGAAGATGTAGTTCTTGGGATGAAGTTATCGAGGAAGGACGTGCAATGAATGCAACTGGTACTGGAATCACAGGTGGTGATCCTATGCTTGATTCAGAAAAATCACTCGAGGCAGTAAAGCAACTCAAAGCTGCTTTTGGACCTGAACATCATATCCACCTTTACACATCCATTCCATTTAACCCAGAACTTGCAAAGGATTTTGGGGATGCTCAACTCGATGAAATTAGATTCCATCTGTTAGATGGAACTATTGACAAGTATCTGCAAGTTATGATATCATGTAAAGAGGCTGGAATTAAAGTAGGTGTTGAGTTACCTTGTGAGCCGGATAAAGAACAGCAGTTATTTTCTCTTCTAGAACAACTACATGATTCCCCAGTTGAATTCCTCAATCTCAACGAATTGGAAATAACCGTTGGTAATCAAGAAAATATGGATGTTAGGGGATTCAATTTGAGCGGCGGAATTACCGCTGCGGCAGAAGGCTCATTCGAACTCGGAATGAAACTAAAAGACGCATCTAAAAACCTTAACTTCCACCTGAAATTTTGCACCGCCCAATTCAAAGATGCTGGGCAACTAAGGGCAAGATTCAGAAGGCGTGGTCAAGCAAATCTTCGCCCTTACGAAGTGTTAAGTGATGATGATACGATTTTATTTGGAGCGATTCCAACTAAATTAAAAGATGCTAGAGAAGATATTGCTGAATTAAAACAGGTTCTTGATATCGATGATGGATGGATAAGGTTTGATGCTTCAAATGAACGTATTGAAATTCCACTATCAGTTGCTGAAGAATTAGCGGATATTCTTGCTGTTCCAGTACAGATGGTTGAGGTTCATCCCACACATGAAAGACTAGAGGTTGGTATTGTAAATCTAAACCAATTTCGCTGATTGGTCGAATACATTAAGCCTAAAAAATGAAGAAAAATTTTGGATGCCGTAATGAATATTAAGTACATGAAGTAAATTCTTAGTCTATGGAAGACGAAGGACAACTTAGTACCTCGTTAACCAAAGTATTCATATTCCAAGTTATTGCCGTAATTGCGATTCTTTCCTTACCTTCTTTAATCTATTCCGGCTCATACATTATTGCTGATGCTCCTGCCCCCAAAGAAGGAGTTGAAATGCCTCCAGAAAATCATGAAAAACTTTCTGAAGGTCTATTTTTCATTGTCATCGACGGTGGTCGACGAGATATGATGAAGGACCCAAATCTAATGCCTACTCTAAATTCGATGACAACAAATAACGGCACTTACATTGATGTTTTTACAAATCCACTGACAATGACTGCATCTTGTGTCAAAGAAATGGCCACTGGTATACCATCAAGGCCTAATGAAGGATTGAGTAATTTTCATCCCGAACATCCAGGAACGCCCGATGGGTGGACCTTGTCAAGTACCTATGATGGAAATGGAGATGGAATTCCAGACAATAATTTTGGAATCGTTGGCGACTATGTTTGGGGTGATTTATACTCTGATAATGATGATATCAATTTTATGCGACACCGATATGGTCATGCTGATTACATGAGAGGTGATGAGGAATCTTTCGTTACTCTCAATAAATGGCTTGATGGAGAGATTCCCCCCAGTAATTCAAAACCAGATGTTGTATATGACGAAACACCAAATGTCATCGTTGCTCACTTGTCTGGACTTGATAGTACTGGACATAGGTATGGCTCAAAAGATTCAACAGAATATATTGATAAATTAAAGTGGCTAGACGATAATTTTGCTATAATTTTCGATAAAGTACCGGATAATTGGACTGTAGTAGTAACCTCAGACCATGGATTAACCGATACTGGGCAACATGGCTCCCCTGATCAAATCATTAGAGAAGTCGGTGCTTGGGCTTGGGGTCCTAAAATAAAGAAAGGACATGTCATGGAGAGAGAAATTGACCAAAGAGATTTAGCTACATTACCATCGCTACTTCTATCCCTGCCACTACCACACGCCAATCATGGAGTTTTTCCTCTAGAAATGCTGGATATTAGCCAAGAGCATAAGCAAGATTTAGAGCAGTGGAATTGGAATGCTACTATCAAAAGAAATGAATGGATGGAAGAAAACGGTCACCCATATGTCAAAGGATTAACTTCTGACGTAATTGAGTGGGATAAAATTTCACCTGAAGAAATGGGAATTAGAAATATCGATTTAATCCTTTCAGGTGTGTTCTTCTTATTGATGTGTTTCTCAGTAATGTATTTGATGAGGAAAAATGGATTCAGTAAAAAGGTTACAAATTACAGTGGCGCTATTTTCACATTAATTTTTGCTATATCCACATTCATCGCAGGCAATAGACAATCCTTGACATCAATTTTTTACCCACTAGGAAATATTTTACCCTACACTGTAGTTGGTTTAGCACTATACTTGCTCTGGACAAAATCTGAAAATAAAAATAAAATAACGATTCTAACTTATTCACTTATTGCATCAACTATTTTCATGCTTACATTTGTGGAAACGCGTTTTTCGTCTCTTAATTTAATGATACTACTGATGATTGGATTTCCTATCTTTACCAAATTTGAAGGGGGAGAAAAAACCTCAACTAATCAAAAAATTATTTATTCGGTCGTGATGATTCCAACCATTTTCTTGTCTCACTATAGAGCGATAGGTTTCTCTCTGCCAAGATTAATGATATATTTTACATTCGAGCAAACTCTACTTTCGGTATTATTTGGTAGTTGTTTAATTTTATTTTCGACGTGGTTTTTCGTCAATAGAAATGACTTCTTCAATTCAAAAACCAAGAAGATAATCATTACTGGATTATTTACAGTAATTCCGTTTCTAATTTCATTAGAAAGTAACTTAATAGATTGGATACTACTTTCCGGAATAATTTGTTGTCTAATATATGGAATATTTGAGCTGTTTAAAAAATCAAAATCCTCACAGGAAATTTTCCTCTATTGTACATTATACTGGCTAGCTATGACTTGGGGGGGATGGACTAGTGCTGCTACGATGATAATCTATTCAACTATAGAGTCATTCCTTTCTAAGGAACTTAAGTTCTTAGTGGTTAAAACCAATAAAATATACCGTGAAATATCTAGAATAATACTGATTACAATTTTCCCACTAGTAGTTTGGTATTCTTGGTGGGCTGCATTAGGTCAGATTGATGGTCTCGCCCACCCTAGAGATGTAGACCCGGGTAATATTTTCTTAAACGGCGGATACATTGGAGATAGATTCTCTCCTAGTAATGCTTGGGTTGGATTCATGGGTGCTGGAGCCACAGCTGCAATGTCAATGATGTGGTGGAGTCTTTTCAAAAAGTTCGGATGGCCTGTCCACTACGTTGCATTGTTACTTGTTCTTAGGATCGCTTTAATATCAATGCAATTATCAGTTTCTCCAAATATCCCTAGACTGATTTTCAAGATTTCTTGGGACATAATATTCGCATTTGGGTTGATGGGACTAATGTTACATGTACTGATTACTAATTATTTACAAAGTCGTAAAATTAGTAAATCTGTGAAGGCTTAATCACTCGGACTCTTTAGATTGCTTTTCTTGAATCTCTGACTGCATAGGACCCGTTAAAATATAAAATAATAATAGCAATGCCGATATTGAATAAAGAAGGAATTGAGGCCTTGTGTTGCCTAAGTCAACTCCGAACTCTGTCGAATTGATTAGAGACAGAATTGTTGCTGACAATAATGATATTCCTTGTATTAGAGATACTTTTAGTGGAAGTCCATGCTTGTTTTTTGGCAATTTTCTATCAGCGATCATAAGACCTCCTGAAATTAACATAATTGGTAAGATTAGAAAATCATAATATGGTTTCTCAACGGAAGAAGAGGAATCAAACACATTAAACAGTGAATCACTAGACACATCAGGGCCAAAACCTGCAGATGGCTGCAACCATATCATTGCTGCAGCAGTAATCAAAACCATTGCGTTGGCAGGAGATGCTAAACCATGGAAATAGGGTTTGTCTGAGGCTTCTTCGTATTGAAATCTAGCAAGTCGTAACATCCCAGTTACGATAACCCAACATGCTGCAATTCCTAGAGATATTGTCCAAATTGGTGCTGCTTCGCCCCACCTGCCAAACATAACAAATATCAGTAAAGCTGGTGCGACACAAAATGAAATGCAATCGGACATAACATCAAGAGTACCTCCAAGTAACTTCCTTTTAGAGTATCTCCTAGCGATAGGGCCATCGATTATATCGCCGATTACTGATAATAGTATACAAGTCATTGCTCCCCAGATGTAATTGGTGTTAACTCCATCCTCAAAGAAAGGATTTTGTAATTCTTCCACGGCTAGAATTATGAATAAAATGGCTGCTACTCCAAGTAGACCATTAGCCAATGTGATGAAATCTGCAATACCCATCATTCGATATGTTGTCTTCATTAAACCACCAAACAGAGCAAAGCAATAACTTCTCGTGATGAGAGTTGAAACGACAATAGTGATGAATGTTTAGCCGTCAATATAAAAAATATTTAGATTTAGTAGATTTTATTGATATATCAAATGCCTAATTCTATATATCTAATTAGCCTAGCCATTATCATGGATAGGAAGGTTGTTATTGCGTTACTAATCACCATAATTTTTGGTTTAAACTATGTTTCAGCAGGTGACGCAACTCCTGGTGAAGATGTTAATCCGAATGATTCTGACGTGCCTTTCACAATTATTTCCCGTGATTCACCTTCTGTTGATTCACAACTTTGGTCACTAAAAATTAGAATGAATGATGATGCTTATCAAAATAATACCTCTTTTGAGATTACAACACAGATATGCCTCAACGATGGAGTTTGTGACCCTCCAGTCAAGATGGATGCAACCATTGATGGTCAAGAGCATATGATTTCATTGACTCCGCCTAGCGATCATACTTATGTAAATTGGAGAGTAAAAGCAATCTATGAAGATGGAAATTCTACAAATTATCCTTTTGGTGATTGGTACAAGACTTGGTCCTCTTGTTGGAACCAAGATGGTGTTTACGGTGGGATTGATTCTAGTGAAAATGGATGTAACTCACAGGATGAGAGCATTCCTGGATTCGGGATATTTTTAGCTACTACGGCCATTGTTTCCGCTTTGGCGTTTTCTCGACGACAATGATTTCCTAATAGTAAATCAACAATAATGAAACTAGATTTCAATTCCGTTAAGTACAGTCTAACAACCACAACTGATAACACCAACAGTCATATCGCGTAACATGGTTTGGTGGATGTACCTCATTGCAGGGTTATTTCTATATGCCATTATCACAGTATTTTTATCAAAAAAGTATCCTGAAACTCATTATGATTGGGAAAATATTGATTGCCAGGATTACCAATTTCCGGATAATTTCACTTGGGGTGTTGCAACTGCATCGCATCAAATTGAAGGGAATAATAACAATAATTGGACTGATTTTGAAAAGCGTACAGGTATTGAGCAGAGTGAAGGTGCTTGTGAACATTGGACAAATTGGAAACAAGACTTCCAACTAATACAAAATTTAGGTGTTAAATCATATCGGTTTTCAATTGAATGGAGTAGAATTCAACCTGAAAAAGATTCATGGAATGAAGATGCCCTCAATCAGTACTGTGAAATGATAGATGACTTAATCTCTAAAGGAATCAAACCTATGGTTACCTTGCATCACTTCTCTCACCCAATTTGGTTTGAAGAAATTGGCGGCTTTTTGAATCAAGAAAATATTTTACATTGGACAAAGTATTGCAAAAAAGTATTCTCTAAATTAGATGGCAAAGTAAGTGATTGGTGTACTGTCAATGAACCTGAGGTATTTTCCATAATGGGATATTACATGAAAATGTTTCCTCCGGGCAAAGGTTCTCTTTTCAAAACAATCAAAGTAATGAAAAACATGCTTCGTGCACATTCACAAACTTATCGTGCACTCAAGGAAATAAATCCTAAATCTCGAATTGGTTTAGCGAAAAATGTAACTCTTTTCGACCCCTTGCGAAGGTGGAACCTTGTTCATTGGATTACCGCTGGAGCACTAAATTATATCTGGAATGGTGCGATTATATCTGCACTAGCTAAGGGAAGAATGTTTGGTAGTAAAATAAGTGGAGCAAAAAATTCTTTTGACTTTATCGGCCTAAATTATTACACCCACGCTTTAGCAAGTCCCTTTATTCCGCAAAAAGTGGGTGTTCAATTACCAAAAAGAGAGCACGAAATTATAACAGAATTTGGTTATGTAATGTATGCGGAAGGGCTTGAGCGTTCGGTAAAATTACTTTCCAAATTAAATGTTCCAATTGAGATAACCGAAAATGGAGTTGCTGACTCTAATGACAGTCTAAGACCAATCCATCTAAAGCGGCACGTATGGTGTATATCTGAAATGATAAAGAAAGGTTATGATGTTAGGTCGTACTATCACTGGTCTTTAATGGATAATTTTGAATGGGCTGAAGGATATAAACTTAGATTTGGATTATACCATGTTGATTATCAAACCCAAGAAAGGACACTAAAACAAAGTGGTAAGGACTATCAAAAAATTGTTAATTCTTGATTGTGGAATAATATTGGGAATTAATAATAATGAGTAATTAGCAACCCTATGGCGGCTGAAAAAAATGACCCTGTCAAAATCTTCGTGACTGGGGTAAATGGACATATAGGGAATAATATAGTCCGTGATTTACTAGAAAATGGATACGCAGTAAAGGGTTCAGTGCGTTCTTTGTCAGATCCAAAAAAAGTAGATCATGTAAGGAAGCATGCCATCGACCTCAATTGCGAAAACAGACTAGAACTAGTTGAAGGAGATATACTTGATGCTGATCCATGGAGCGAATTATTGAGAGGTTGCGATTCTCTTTTTCATACTGCCACTATCTATTCCAATACTGATGATGGGCAACTAATTATTGAAACTGCAATTAGAGGAACTGTTCACCTATTAACAGCAGCGAAAGAGGCCGGAATTAAACGAGTCATCTATACATCCAGCATAGCTGCAGTTGGAAATACTCCCAAAGGTAGAGAGAAAACCGAAGCTGACTGGCAAACAGATAGATTCTCTCCCTACACAATCGCAAAAACAGATTCCGAAAAAAGAGCGTGGCAGTTGGCTGAAAAACTTGAATTAGACCTCCGTGTAATCAATCCAGGTGCTGTATTAGGGGGCAACTTCATTCAACCTACACCCAGTGTAGAATTCTTTCCTGAAATAATTAATGGAAAAATACCAATGGCCCCCAAAATACCAATTCCTATAGTCCATGTTAAAGACGTTGCAATCGCTCATCGACGTGCCTTTGAAGTTGATGAGGCTGAAGGTAGATTCATTTTAGCACCTCACAAAAATCTAACTTTTGCTGACCTTTGCAAAACTACAAGAAAATTATACCCAGAAAGCAAAGCAACTAAAATTGCAATTCCGAGAGTTATGATGCCACTGGTCATTTTCTTTGATTGGGTCAGCGGCATGAAAAGTGGTAAAAGAATGATGACGAGGAAAAGAGCAAAGAGTTTGTTCAAAGGTGATTCTAACTTATCATCAGATAAAGCAACCCGAATTCTGGGGATTAAATGGGAAAGTTTGGAATCATGTATTACTGACTCGGTTGAGCAATTCAAAATCATATCTAAGTAACTACATCAGTTTGATCTTTTTGCCATCGGGATTTAATAAATTTGAATAATATTCTAGAAAAAACCATAGAAAAAAGTAGGAAAATTATTGAGTACCAAAATGGAGTATTATCATTGGTTGCTAAGAACAAGGTTACGACTAATATAACGGTTCCGTAAACTGCTCTAAAGGCAGAAAAAAGAAGGAATGAACGAAATAATGGATTCTCCATGACTTTATTCAATCTACCCATCAAAGCACTCCAAACTAGATTTTTTGATAAATACTACCAAAAGCCAGACAAAGTTGCATACAAGAAAATCATTACAGAACCTAGCATGCCAACAAACAGGCCAAAACCAAATGCTTTCTCACCTTTAAATTGCCTTTCAATGCTAGAAATTAATATTACAAATAATGAGAATGCGGCAATTACTCGTGGAAAGTGATAGTATCCCGGAGGTTCGGGGCAAGTACACCAAATTGGGCAAAAGCAGCTATTTTTTAATTCGTTGAAATAAGATGCGACTGATAAAGGAATTGCCCAAATAACTGGATAAGCAACACCGCGTAGAAATTCCGAGCCTAGGGTATTAGCCAATAAAATAGCCAAGAACAAATGTAACAAGATAAATAAAAGGCATATACCGAATTCTTCGGATTCAGTTGTAAAAGCAAAAACAAAGAACAATATTATTTCGCATAGTAGCAGAATATAGTATTTCGATAATTTAATTTCATCATTCAACATAATTCTTGAACTTTCATCCAATTGCGAATCAAACTCTAAATCTGCAACCATAATTTCATCTACTCTATCTAATAACAAACTACTTCTCGACATGTTACATTGTTAATCCAGCACCTACATTCAATCCGATAAAAGAGCCGGCTAAAAATCCAAAAAGAAATGACCATGTCAAGAATTTCCTGTCAAAGAATGCATTAAAAAATAGAAAACCCCCACAACACAAATTGCCAAGAATTACCGAATAAACATCCCATGCCTCCTTACCGGAACAGAACACAGAACACGGTTCACCTAGGGAAACAAACATAAAAACCCATAAAAAGAATGGAACTGAGAAACCTATACCAAATTTAGCGAGAGGTCTGTTCGAAAGATTGTCTTGTTGTTGAATAGTTATTCTGTCCGCTTGTTGTTGAGTAATTACACCATGTTGTTTTTCTACCCGATAAACCACACTGTCCAAGTTTTCCTGTTGGACTAAAGTTTGGTTTTGCTCTTCTTTCTTTTTTCTACTAAATAGCGGGGTCAAAAAAATGGGTAGAAAATAAAGTAGAAACATACACGCATCTTCAGACAAACTTCCAGAAGTGAAGAAAACAAATACAAACAAAAAGAACATAAATCCTAAAATTAGAAGAACAAAAAATCTGTCAGAAGTTGAGACGGATGATGGAATTAAAGGTACAGATTTATTACTAACTACATCGACTGCATTAGACAAATTCCGGCTATGTTGGATTTCAACATCTTGGTCTATATGAGTCGATTTCGAATGCTTTTTGATCCAATCATCTGCTTGTTTGATATTATCTAATTCTCGCAGGTATTCATCATTGTTCTGTTCGATTACGGGAGGCGGAATTGTCAATTCTCGAACCATCAAACGACCTCGGTTTTGTTAATATTAGGACATTGATAAAATGTATGCCGACCTGTATGATACACTCATCTAGAACCATTAACAAAAATTAGATTGATTAGAAACTGAAAAATGAGGAACCAAATTAATCCTACAACTAAAATCCAAAACGATGATGGATCCTCCCCCCCTGAAGCATAGGAATAAATTATTATGGAAACTGCAAGTCCTGCAACAAACATTACCCGATAGAAAATTGTTGCAAAAATACTTCCTCTCGTTGAAAGTTCTTTCCAACCATTAAATCCAAACCATTGTCTAATAAATCCCATGATTACTTCTAGATAACTATGTTTAAAATAACTAATCATATCTAAATAATGATTATAATTATAGCGAAGTTTAATTGCTTTCATATTCAAGCGCAAGTTATGAAGAGACTGATTGCTCTACTATTTTGCCTGTTGATGATTACTGTACCCCTCGCGGGTTGTTTTGGAGGAGATGATGATGATTCGGCTGACGCTCCAATTCAAGAATTGGATGATTGGAACGTTCATTTTGCCGCTACTGCTGCGGATTTACCTGATTGTGACGAGGTCACGAATGGTAGACTTTACTATGTCGAAGCAGATAATGAATTCCAAGCATGTACTTCGTCCGGTTGGCAAGTTATCTCTATTCAAGGTGCTGCAGGACAAGACGGAGTAGCAGGTACTGATGGAATAGATGGGCAACCCGGTATTGATGGATTAGATGGAAATTCAATACTGATCACAGTTTCCCAAAGTTCGTCTTGCTCCAATGGTGGAAACACTTTCAATATTGGCCCGGACAGTAATGGCAATGGTTTCCTCGAAGCCGCTGAATACGTAATGAATGTTGATGTTTGTGATGGCTCTGAAGGTCAGCAGGGTCCACAAGGACCCCCAGGAGTCAATGGAACCGACGGGCAGGATGCATTTCAGAATCTCTTTTCTACCACCTCAATTTCACCTCCTGAACCAAATATTTTGGCATTAACAAATCACACTAGTTATAACAACTCAATTTCAGAATTGACCGAGGTAGTCACTTCTTCAGGTGAGAAAATAATTTTCTTTATCTCTCCAATTTCTAATTCAGGTGCTAAAGCATTGTGGAGAACTGATGGTACGGTTGCAGGGACCAGTATAGTTGAGACTTTCCACAATGGATGGGGAATCCACCAATTAACTGAATACAATGGCCTATTGTATTTTAGTTATGGTAATGGTTCAAGTGATCCGCAAACAGGCTTATGGGTTTCCGATGGAACCCTTGCTGGCACCAATTTAGCGGTAAATTTCGGTAGTTCCGGAAGTTATTCAAGTCCTTATGCTCATTTAAGCAATCAAATTAATGGCTTACAACAGAGTAAAAGTAATGGATTTATAATTTTAAATCAAGAAATGTATTTCGTTGCTAATGACGGAATTCATGGAAATGAATTATGGAAGAGTGACGGAACTTTGGCGGGTACATCGATGGTTAAGGATATCAATTCAGGCTCATCTAGTTCTAATATTGGAGCGATGGTGAAGGTGGGTAATGAAATATTTTTCCGAGCAGATGATTCAGCCAATCCAGGTTCATGGGATAATAGCAACTTATGGAAGAGCGATGGTACTGAAGTCGGCACTGTGATGGTCAAGGATACTACCTCTTCGCCTAGTTATTTATATGATTTCAATGGATTATTAATTTTCAAAAATGGTTATAATGGAAAACTGTGGAAGAGTGACGGAACTAATTCCGGTACTGTAAAGTTGACAGATATTACTGGTAATTATTTTGTAGAAATGAATAATCAACTTTACTTTGTCGGCTACGATGGTGCTTATGGCCATGAACTCTGGAAAAGCGATGGTACCACCGCTGGAACAATGATGGTCAAAGACATTAACCAGATTCCTTCAACTGCTAATTCTCCGACAGATACACAAAGTAGTATGTCTGGTTGGGGTCAACAAATATACGAATACCAAAATTTACTGTACTTCGAAGCATCAGACGGTATCCATGGTTCTGAATTATGGCGTAGCGATGGTACTGAAGCAGGAACAACAATGCTCAAGGATATCAATCCAGGATCCTCGGATTCATTGTATTCTTCACCTAATTTCATTTCAGTAAATAATTTACTTTACTTCAATGCTAATGATGGAATCAACGGCATGGAATTATGGGCTACTGATGGAACCTATGCTGGAACAAATCTAGTTTATGACATCAACTCTGGTACTGAAGGAAGTGAACCTTATGGTACTGAAGGTAGCAGAATGTCTTTCGGTTCAGATTTATATTTCGCAGCCTATGATTCGTCTGTAATTACTATGGATGGTTACTGGATGGACAATATTCAACTTTGGGTTCTGAAAGGGAATGTCAATACAGATAATCAATGTGACAATGGAGGAGTTGAAATTAACTCTGGCCTAGATTCCAATCAAAATGGTTTATTGGATTCCGATGAGATTACCAACACTGAAATAATTTGTAACGGTGCTCAGGGGCCACAAGGACAACCCGGAATGAATGGCCAAGACGGTGCTGACGGACAAGATGGTTCTCAAGGTCCAATGGGTCCTCAAGGACCAAATGGCACAAATGGCGCTGATGGACAAGATGGTTCTCAAGGTCCAATGGGTCCTCAAGGACCAAATGGCTCAGATGGCGCTGATGGACAAGATGGAGCAGACGGTGCCGATGGGGCTCAAGGACCTCCTGGAACTAATGGCTCAGATGGAGCCGACGGACAAGATGGTTCAACCGCATTAATTGAAACCTCAAACGAACCAGCAGGAAACAACTGTGCCAATGGTGGAGTCAAGATAGAGGCAGGTGTTGATAACAATGGAAACGGTCAACTTGATGCTAATGAAGTAGATTCTACCCAATATGTCTGTGATGGAGGATCCTCTACAACAACGATGCTTACCAGTTATTCAACACCCCCAGCTTCGATGGGTTGTGATATTGGAGGTAGTGTAATTGCTCATGGACTCGACAATGGTGATGGTGGTGGAACTGCAGCTAATGGACATCTTGAATCTGGCGAAGTAGATTATTCTACTACTTTTTGCACAAAATCGACACTGTTGCGCATAGATATTTTATCTGGACTTGACAGTAGTTCTCCTAGTTATCTAACCGTCTTCAACAATGAACTCTATTTCCAAGCCGATGATGGAACCAATGGTTTTGAATTGTGGAAGTATGATGGAGTAAATGCTCCAAGTATGGTTGCTGATATTAGACCTGGAAATTACAGTGGTTCTCCCAGTGAACTAACCGTCTTCAACAATGAACTCTATTTTAGAGCCTACAACGTAACTACTGGGATTGAATTGTGGAAGTATGATGGAACTAATGCTCCAAGTATGGTTGCTGATATCTATTCTGGAACTAGCAGCAGCTATCCTAGTCAACTAACCGTCTACAACAATGAACTCTATTTTAGAGCCGACGATGGAACCAACGGTGCTGAATTGTGGAAGTATAATGGAGTAAATGCTCCAAGTATGGTTGCTGATATCTATTCTGGAAATAATGGCTGCTATGCTAGTTATCTAACCGTCTTCAACAATGAACTCTATTTCCTAGGCAGCAACGGAATTAACGGGAGTGAATTATGGAAGTACAATGGAACTAATCCTCCAAGCATGGTTGCTGATATAAGACCTGGAAGTGGCAGCAGCTCTCCAAGACATCTAACCGTGTTCGATAATGAACTCTATTTCCAAGCCAACGACGGAACTCACGGAGCTGAATTATGGAAGTATGATGGGGTAAATGCTCCAAGTATGGTTGCTGATATGTTTTTTGGAAGCGGTGGAAGTTATCCCGATAGTTTCACCGTCTCCAATAACGAACTCTATTTCCAAGCCTACAACAACTTTTACGGATCTGAATTATGGAAGTATGATGGAACTAATTCTCCAAGCATGGTTTATGATATCTATTCTGGAAGTACCGGTAGTTATCCCACTGATCTAACCGTCTTCAATGATGAACTCTATTTCCAAGCCGATAACGGAACCAATGGTTTTGAATTGTGGAAGTATGATGGAGTAAATGCTCCAAGTATGGTTGCTGATATCTATTCTGGAAGTAGCGATGGTTATCCCTTTGGTCTAACAGTCTTCAATAATGAACTCTATTTCTCTGCCAGCGACGGAACTAATGGGTATGAATTATGGAAGTATTCTCAACAAACTAGTGTCACATATTCTTGATTAAATTACAGTTATCTAATTTAGTAGCAAGTATATTCATCATGAAAATTGACGAAATATGCTGACTAACTAAAAAGTTGGAAAATTTTTCGGTTTAAGGTCCACCCCATCCAGACAGTCCGCATACGCCATAACACCCACCGCCTGCACCGCTAAAGAGTGTCGCAACAAAAAGTGCAAACAGAATAAATGGTAATGAGATGATAAAACATGTAAGGATTACAATACGTAAGATTTCAATTGCAGTCACAGTCCTCGGCGGTTCATGTTCAATGGTTAATTCAGTATAATTTTCGTTAACATTTACGCTACGGTTAGAATAATCTTCAACAGAATGTTTCTCAACCCAGTCTTCTGCTTGCTTAATACTAGATAATTCTTCCAAATATTCATCTCTATTCTCTTCTAGAATTGGTGGCGGAATTCTTAACATACGTCCCATGTCAACTACCCCTTTGGATGAATTACTACCTGATATTGATAAAATCTGTCCCGACCAACATGGATTAGAATCAATAAAAACCCAAATTGATTAGGAATTTCCAGTTATTAGCCCTTCTCCCACTGGAATACCAAATAGAGAGCCAAGACAGAACCCGAAGAAAAATAAAATTGGAAATATTGTTTTACTGGAAATTGATGCACTAATCGACCCAACTAATACCATAAAACCGAGAAATAAGTTTGCAAAAAAATATTCCCAAAAAATCCATGACTTTCCACTACAAGAAAATATTACACAAGGTTCACCAAGAGACAGGAAAAGAGAAATCCAAGTCAAAAATGGAATTAAAAAACCTATGCCCAACGAAGCAAAGAATTTACCCCAAAAGTTATCGATCATAGATTCCTCATTTACGATAATTCTTATTTCGTTTTGATTAGTATTATCTTGAACAGAATGTTTCTCAACCCAATTTTCTGCTTCAGAAATATTGGATAACTCTTCAAAATATTGATCTCTATTTTCTTCTGTGACGGGAAGTGGAATGTATAACTCACGTTCCATCACTGACGCCTCTAGGCCAAAGGTAGTTTTTGGCATTGATAAAATATATCCCGACTCACAAAAATTTAATTTCCATTCAAACTCAAAGGAGTATCTGTAGAAGCCCGGTATAAAATGAAGAAAAAGGCGAGTGTCAGGATGAGGAATAACACGCCTATTGCAAATGGAGGATTAACAATAGCAAGCGGTAGAGATGCTATCACTCCAATTCGCGTTAGTGAAGTTATGTGAACCTGTCCGGTGTTTCCAATTCCGTTAGTTCCACGTTCTGCCACTCCAAAAAATTCGTTGAGAAGTAACAGAATAAATACTGGTCTAATTGATGCATATAAGGCATCCTCCAAAATCCAATCATCATTCCAGAACCAGCCTCCTACTTGTTGATCATAGATGATAAGGCCGACAGTTGACATTATGACAGATATCGAAAAGGCTGAGACAGTGTACTTTCTACCCTCATTTACAACAAAATAACGTAATAAATAGATTAGATATCCAACCAAAATACATATCAAAGTTGTTACACCAATTTCACTTTCATCAGGTTCGGCATCGACGAATAAATCCCCCACTTGCCAGAATGCGATAATCAATGAAACAAACACTGAACTCAAGGCGATGCCAATTGGGAACTTTGTTTCACTCACGATTAAAGTAAATAACTAGGTAATATGACTTTTACCCCTACGCGAAATAAATTTACTGGGTGTTAAAGTCTACAACTCACAAGGTATTTTTACGGTTAAGTTTTATCGTAACAATATTTCAACCAAATGGAAAAGCGTGAAATCCGCCCAATTCATACAATATAAAACCTAACAGGATTGCGGCTAGTAGTGGTAATGAGAATAAAACAATTAATGGCCCCAAAATCACAATTAGCGCTTCAAAAAACTCCATCAAAACTTCTTTATCATTTATTTGTTGATTATGCACAATTTTATGTTCGTTTATGTTAGATTTATTTTCAACAGAATGTTTCTTTATCCATTGTTCAGATTCTTTAATTTTGGCTAATTCTATCAAATACTCGGCTTCATTTTCTTTCACAATTGGCGGGGGAATATCTAAACCACGTTCCATCAATTCTGACTCCTTTAGATTGATGATACATTTTGACATTGATAAAATCTATCCCGACCCACAAGAGTTAACTATGCTTCATCCATTCACTACCATTCCACCAAAATAAATCTTCGCCGATTCGTTTCCATCTATGACCTTCAGAATCCATCCATTGAGGTTGGATAATTATTTCATTATTAGATTCGTTTATTGAGTTCTGAGAATTAATTTGCTTGGGGTTTTCGAACTCATTTAATTCAATAATTTCAGAGATGAAAATTTTATTTTGTGAGAAAATTTTTCTAATAGATAAATTGTTACCATTTACATATATTCCATAAGAGATAAAAATCATTGGAATTATAAAAAGGAAAAAATTGCTTTTCAGTTCCTCGTTAAACATAATCTTAAAACATGAATATAATCCAATAACAATTGATATAATTGAGAAAATAAATGAAA
>PBWC01000015.1 GCA_002729095.1 Methanobacteriota archaeon | reverse complement strand
AGTGGAATTTATTCGAATAGAACCTTGTTCACATGCCGGACAAACACATAATTTTTCATCATCACTACTGGATTTTGCTTCTCCACCATTTTTGGATTCTACCTTTCCTTCAATTGTAAGAGTGATTGAATTGGAATAACCTTCGCCATTTCTTCCGAAGAAACCGTGTAATTCTTCTATTTCTTTTTCTTCTAGCAGTCTTTTTGCAGTAATTCTATCAAACCAACGTCCGCTTGTGTCTTTCCAAAATACGAACGAACAACCTTCTCCCTTACCTTTATTCTCTGAGCAGATATATGATAGCACGGTCTCGTTAACAGTTCCACTACATTTTGGGCATTTTCCAATTGATGAGTCATTTTCGTATAGAGTGGAACGATCGTGATCTCGAATTTTTTCGACTAGCGATGTTGTTTTTTCAATAATTCCATCCATGAAATCTTTCTTACTTTTCTTGCCTTTTTGTACTTCAAGTAGAGATGCCTCCATTTCCCCAGTCAACTCAGCAGATGTTATCCAATCAACCGGTATTCTTCTTAGGACATCAATAATTCTAATCCCGTGTGGAGTCGCTGATATCGTGCCAGCTTTCGCTCTTCGAATATAGTCTCTGTCAATTAATTTTTCAATTGTTTCTGCTCTAGTTGCCGGAGTACCTAAGCCCTTATCCTTCATAGCCTCAGCCATTTCATCACTATCTAATTTTTTACCAGCATGTTCCATTAGTCTTAGAAGTCCAGCTTCCTTCAATCTGCCCTTTGGTTTTGATTTTTCTTCTTTAAATTCATGAGAAGTCATCAAACCTTGACACGGTGAATTTTTTAGTTCGCCCCAACCTTCAGGCGCATCAGATTTCTTTGGCTGTACTTCACGCCAACCAGGAGAAATAAGGGTTCGAACCTCTTTGTAAAATGATTCATTTTCAATTGTTGCAATACGCTTTTCAACATTCCATATCGCCTCAGTGTACCAGGATGAAATAAAATTACGAACAATTAAGTCATATAATTTCTTGTGGTCATCACTCATTTCCATGTCAGGGATTTTTCCGGTTGGTATAATCGCAAAGTGATCACTTACCTTCTTGTCATTGAAATTACGATTAATATTTTGTAGTCCATTATCAACTAATTTTTTGCTAAACAAATTATATTTTTCCTGTGCCCCTAATTGTCTTATTGTTTTGTTTATTTCTTCCTTCATATTTTCAGGTAAATATTTCGAATCGGTTCTAGGGTAAGTAGTCAGTTTGAACCTATCATACAGGTCTTGGGCTGCCCTCAAGGTACGCCTTGCTGACCACGACCAAAGGTTGTTAGCCGAGCGTTGAAGGCTAGTTAAGTCAAAATTTAGAGGTGTTTTCTCTTTATATTCTCGATTTGTTTGAGTAATTTTTGCTTCATTATTAGATTCTAATAGATTCTTTAACCTCTCGTACTCTTCATTTTCAATAATTCTATGCGACTTAAACTCGGGCCTATCTTCGTCATCTTTGTGCCCGCTTCTTTCCCACCGTGCGTTCCATTCGCATCCATCTACAGAAAAATTAGCATTTAGTTGCCAGTAAGGCACAGGTGTATGTGATAAAATATTTATTTCATGGTCAACAATCATTGCAAGCGTTGCGGTCTGAACTCTTCCCAAGGAAATGGCAGACTTTTCATTTCGTTTTTTAGGTAAAAAAGAGTTAGCAATTCTGGAACCGTTCATTCCGATGATCCAATCTGATTCTGAACGTGAGTATGCTGCATCCATCAATGAAGAATAATCATCCCCCGACTGTCTGCTATCCCATGCTTTCTGAATTGAATCTTTGGTCATAGACTGTAGCCACATTCTGGATGTTTTCGTCTTAGACTTACTATGTTTGACAATCGTTCGAAAAATAAGTTCTCCTTCTCTTGCTGCATCGCAAGCATTAACAATTTCAACAGTGGATTTATCTTTGATTAATTTGACGATAGCCTGTAATTGTTTTTTATTTCTTCCATTAATTGGTTTGTACTGGAATTCATCGGGTATAAACGGCAAGCGAGTCACAGTTTTTCTCCAATCTTTGAAATCCGGATCGTAATCATCCATGTATTTTAACTGCAATAGATGGCCGACTGCCCAAGTAATTTTTATTTGGTCACTATCCCAGTGAGTATCAGTTTTTTTGGTAATCCCAAGAACACTAGCAATATCATTTGCGACACTTGGTTTCTCAGCGATTACAACGATTGCCATGTTTTCCTCCCGATTGTCGACAATACTTGAACCCTCTCTTAGCATTGATTTGGCACAGATACTTTGTATCTGTTGGAAAAAGAGAAATTTTTTCATTCATTTTTTCAGCTGGCGGACTTCCTATTTTTTCTAAATTTTTCTTCGTCCCACCGTTTTTCAGAATTAGGACCTCCACAGCCAGTACAACCTGGATAACCAGCAGCAAGTAATTCCAGGCATGATTCAATAAGCCATTTCCATCCTTCGTCCAAATCGCATTCGATCCAACAAACTTCGGCATTGGGCTCAAAATTTCCTATTTCAATTATTTTTTCATATTCAGTGCTTGAAGAATTTTTGTGAAGAATTTCAACACTACTACTTTCTACATATTCAATTTCAGGAAAAATAAGTCTTGAAGGGATATACTCCGATATTTCATCACACAATTTTGTAAAATCTTCATTGAATTTTTTTGGGGTTCGAAATAATATATTCTCTAGTCTAAGAACCCTACGGGCAGATTCACGGACAACTGGCCAAAGGTCGTTATCCATGCGCATATGGTGGCCACTTAGGGGCAAGTCTTGAAGCATACCGTTGTTGTGAGTCACCCATGGGACTTGTTTACAGACTCTTTGCGAGGCCAATTTTAGCCTTACAAGATTCCGAAAAAGTCCACCTTCGGACATTAAAAATTCTGAGAATTATGTGCTCAAACCCAATAACTAGACTTCCTTTGAAATTTTTGTACAAGCCCAAGAAGAAGTTAGAAATTGATCTATTTGGACACGAGTATTCACACCCATTCGGTCTTGCGGCGGGTATGGACAAAAAGGCTGAAGCCTTGGTTGGATGGGAAACTATTGGCTTGGGTTTCATTGAAGTTGGAGGAATCACTCAACATGAACAAGATGGCAATCCAAAACCACGAATGTTCCGCTCATCATCTTCTAGATCACTAATTAATAGAATGGGATTCAATAATCCGGGTTCCGAAAAGATGGCATTCACATTGCAATCCCACTACGAAAAACATGGGAAGCCGAAAGTTCCACTTTGGATAAATTTGGGCAAGTCAAAATCTACTGCCTTAGATCAGTCACACACAGATTACGCCACTTCCTTTGAACGGTTATGGGAATATGGAGACGTTTTTGTCATTAATGTGTCTTCACCAAATACACCTAACCTCAGGGAATTGCAAAATGACGAATCTCTTGCAAAAATAATCGATTCATGTCAAGTAATCAATAGAATGCTTGCTGAAAAACATAATTCTTCACTCAAACCAATTCTTGTTAAAATTGCTCCTGAATTAACTGATGTTCAGCTGGAAACGATTGTTAATACTGCAATGTCCTGCAACTGTGATGGTATTGTTGCAACCAATACAACCACTTCACGCCCGAAATCCAATTCCCAATCTGAGCAGCTGGTTTTCGAACAAAAAGGAGGCTTAAGTGGCAAACCTCTCGCCAATAAATCAACAGATTTCATTAAGAAGATATACTCTCTAACTGATGGCAAATGGCCAATTATTGGTGTAGGTGGAATTATGAATTCAGATGATGCGTGGGAAAAAATCACTGCAGGCGCCTCTTTGATTCAAGCATATAGTGGATTTGTTTTTGAAGGAGCAGGTTTGACAAAGTCTGTAGTTAATGGTTTATCCAAGAAACTGAAGCAAAACGGGCTTTCAAATATTTCTGAAGCTATAGGTCTATCTCATAAACGGAACGGTGATTGAATGTTTTCTCGACGCACTAGGTTACTCTTGGTTGGTGCAGTCATCACAGTTGGTTTAGTTGGTGTAATTTTACTAGAAGCTCCAGAACCAACTAGAACGGTGGATGAAGTAATGCTATCCCCGGAAAAATATGTTGATGAAGAAATTTCCTTGCGTGGAGAAGTCTTAGATGGCAGTATTGATAATTCCACTATGAGATTCATTCTTCATGGATCTTATCACAATATTACTGTAGAATACCTAGATGCTTCAGTTTCGAATGGTCTAGACGATAACCGTACAGTATATGCTCAAGGGATTCTTAAATTTGCGGATGGTGAGTATTACCTAGATTCAAACTTGATAAAGACATCATGCCCCTCAAAATATGAAGAGTGATTAACACGATATCTACCGTTCTGTTCAAATATAACTTCGTCTACCGGAGTCCGGGATAGGTGGGGAGCTAGGCGTACCCTGTATCACAAATCGTCTTTATGGTGGACCGAAATCCTTGGGGCGGCGAAAGCGGCCTCTAGGTTCCTGTGTGCGGACGTAGATGTCTCGCCCCCACATGACTCGGGTGTCATGAACCGTATCCGGAGGGAAACGGGAAATGAATAACTGGGGAATCAGGTCAGGCCGGGAACGGAGCAGCCCTACTCGGGGCCATGAGTGCTGTGGGGTAGCGGGATGGAGAAAGTGCATAGATTTGGCCTAGAGAAACGAGCGTCCACCCTCGGAACTCCCACTTCCGTGATATTACATGTCTATACTTAATCTGTATTCATTGGGTCATTTTGTCATGTGGTTTGGTGTCTCAAGATATATTTTTACTAATTGGTATCTGTTTTTTTTACTATCTGTGGGTTGGGAAATTCTGGAGTTGTATCTTCCATACGAGTTCGCCATCGAGGAAGTTGAGAATAAAATTTCAGATCTAATAGTAAATACGATAGGATTTTGGTTAGGGCTAAAATTTAGCAAAACTGGAATTGAAAATTAGACATCAAACAATATGTCACAATACCAACCAGGACCAACGAAATTAGGAACTTCCTCCCATTTACTTACTACTTCCACATCTTTTTCTACCTTTTTTACAACCAATTCATGTGTAGTTACAGCCTTGATTTCTATTTCGCGTTCAATAAATTCAGTATTAATCCAGTCAACTTGTGAATTACAGTAGTAATAATTTTCATCTTCAGATAACAAAATTTGTACTTCCGTGAGAAATTCATCATATACTTCAGCGCGAAATAGCACTTCTTCTAGCCATTTTACTAGTAACATTTCATAATGACTATCAACATTTTTCTCTATGCTTACATTCCACTGTGAGCTGTGGCGAATGAATGAATTTAATTTTGTTTTACAATCTTTTGAAAGAAGAATATTTTGCATCCCAGTAGTAGTTTCACAAAATAATTCGTTAATGTTTGGTGAGAACACTCTCAAACCAATATCAGCGGTAGCAGGACGCGTCCATGCGCTCATAAAATCACCTATCGCTTAGAAACTTGAAGATTCCATGCAATTTCTCCAATTCGATTGGTCAAATCTTCACGACTCAACACGAATGAATCGGTTTTTTCAGCACCCAAGATGCATTCACATGCCGCATTGGTTAAGATAGCAGTATTTTTTACGTCCAAATCATTCGATATTGAGATTGCAATTGCGACTACTGCTGCGTCGATTAGACCAATCATTTGTCTTAATTCTGGTAGTGTACATGGTGCATGAACAGTCGCTTCATCATCAGAGTAGATTAAAACTCCACCTTCTCCCGACAGAACGACAAGATGTTTCCAATTGTATGTCTCAATAAGTTTCATTGCGGCTAAATCACTAGAGTTCTCTCCAATTCTTCTTTTCATCAATTCAAAACCACGGGATTGAAAAACTATCCAATCGACACCATGGGTTCTATGAAGTCCGGTTAGCTTAGGATCGGCAATAATAGGGATGTTTTTTGATTTCGCTGATTTGATAATCTTTTCAACACCTTCATCATTTACTACACCTTGTCCATAATCAGAAAGAATAACAGTGAAGGAATCATCTAATTGAAGAACTGCCTGCTCATAAATTGCTGAAATAGCGTCTTCTGAAATAATTTCATCATCTTCGACATCCCACCTAAGAAGCAACTGCTCCCCTTGCACTAAACTCTCGCGGGTTGCTAAAAGTCGTGTTTTGACTGTTGTTTTACGACCTTCAACTATACCAATTCCATCAGTTGATACACCTTCTTCTTCCAAGAATTCAAGTATATTTATTCCGGCTCTATCATCGCCTATTATTCCAAATAACTGACTTTCAAATCCCATTGACTCAAGGCCTCTGGCAACGTGTGCAGCAGCTCCAACATCTTCTTCCCGCGAGGTTTCTCTAATTACTGGAACTGGAGCCCTCGAATTAAGATTATTTGCAAAACCATGAATATAGCAATCTAACATGATGTCTCCAATTAAAACAATCTTCCCTTTGTCTTTCTGCTTTAACTTCGACTTGAGAGAATTTAGATTTTGATGCATCATGAGTTCTTCGTCTGTCATACCCATAACTTTCCCTCATTACAGTGCAGCAATTCTTTTCATTTTAGATTGTCGCGAATTTTTGCTAACAAACTTGCATGCTCCCCATCGGTGATGTCTAGAGATTTCCTAAGTGTGATAAGCATTGCCTCTTCATCACTTGTGATTATTCCATCATCCATCGCAGTAACTAGACTGTCATGATAAGTTTGAACATTAGGGGGTAAAACTGGCTCTAATTTTGCCTCAATAAGTAACCTTTCATGTGTATCATTATCAATGCCAAAGGCAATTCTGAATGTATCTAATAGGGCTATTTCTTCTTCAATGATTGAATCATCAACTAGTGCCTGTCGTAGCATGTCCAGATATATTTCTTCAGGTGGAGGAATATTTTGCTCTTTCCGAGCCTGTTCTGAAAGTCTCATGACTCTTTCAGGGTGCATTCCGAGGAATTCTACAACTTCGGAAATAAGTTGTTGTTCATCTTTAGTGATTTTACCATCTTCCCAAGCCCGAGCAAACATTCTCTTCACTAATTGCTCTCCTGCTTGTGCATCTAGTGATGCCTTACCATCAGGGTTGGATACAGGTGAGATTACTGGATTTTGATTGAATATTAACCTCTCATCAACGTGAGATAACAATTCCAGTAATTTATCACTATTTTTAATTAAATCAGAAATTTTTACTGTTTCATCATCCTTCTTGATTTCTAATTCTAGTATATTTTTTCTCAACTCTTCAGCAGCAGTACGTCCTTCATTGGTTAAACTATACACCTTTCGTCTCTGTTTAGCACCTGGTACATGACGATTAGTAATGGATACTTGTCCACTTGATTCCAGGCGCTTTAATGTTCTTGGAACATGCTTTCTTTGAACATGCACGGCTGCAGAAATACCTGCTTGTGTTAGGGAAACGGGTGCTTCCCACTGATTATTAGGGAGGTTATTGTCGTAAAGGTGAATCAATGTCCTTTGCTCTGTTGTTAACGAGCCAAGAAAACCATCGACCATCCTTTCACCTATACTAGCCTATTATTACTAGCACATAGAATTATCATCCGTTGAACTCAAATGCAACACTAATTACGCAGGTATATGGCGCGCCACTCTAGGAAGTTTAAACCGCGCCATCGAACAAAAAGAGAACTTGGTGAGAGTATAACTTCAAATTCCCCCCCAAAAATTGCACATGAGAAACCAATTGCTCATGAATCGGGGTGGATGATTAAACCACCTTTATCTTCGAGACTTTACCAGAAAAGTGGATTGGGAATTTTAGGTTCAGATGATTGCATAATACTCTCCCCTATGGAGGTTTTATTCTGTAACTGGCACAGACACGTNCCATTGCCCGATGACAACTGGTTTCAAAGCGAATTAAAAAAAGACCCTAATTTGCTGGCGAAAGCAGTTATTTTTGATAATTCAAGGTCTGGAGGGGAAATAGTAATACCGTGTGAAAACATATTGGATATTGATTCCCATGAAAGGAGTTTTGCACTAAAATGGAAGAGAAATATGTCTCATTTTAATTCTGATCCTGTTTCACAAATTCGATGGTTTTGGACATTTGATGAATTAAATTGGGAAGAAATTACAGAATGGGCGAAAAATGTTCATTCTAATGGACACAATTCAGATATTTATGTTATCGATGATGAGATGGAAGTAACCATGTATCGTATCACTTTTGTTGAACCTAGTGGCAATCAGAAAGTGTGGAACGATTTGGATGAATCAGAAAAGATTTCGATTAAGGATTCATGGGCTTCAAGATTGAAAACTGAATCTGGAATATATTTGAATTTTGATCAAGATTGGCCTCTTAAATCCATCGGGGTTGAACATCTATCCGGTGTCAACTTAAGATTAGAAGAGTCATTGTGGTTAGAAAATATGATCGAAGNTTGTGAGCATTCTNATGAAATTAAACTTTTCAATGATTTAGTGAATAGAGGATTAATACTTCGCCCTGGATTCAAATTCGGCTCTAAGTGGAGAGCATATGATGATGATGTTTCACTTTCACATGCACCATGGCTTATTCAAACCAAATTGGAGGTCGCAAGAACATGGGAAAATGTATGTCTTTCAGTTAGGCTTGCGGAAGGTGTTCATAAAAAATGGTTATATGCGCTGGAAGACAACACGGTATGGAAATTTATTCAATTGGAAAGGTGGTCGTCTGGTAGAGATTAGAACTCATCAATTCGTCTGCCCCAGGCATCAAATTCAACCGTCGGTTCTGACTCCATTTTTTTAAACTCTTCCAAGTTCGAGGTTGAATTATTTTCGGTTTCTTTCTCACGCATACCAAGTACAACCCAAATAGATGCAAGAATCAAAGCTACACCGATAGTAACTCCAGGAGTAAGTACTTGTTGAAACACATTTGAATCTTGATTTTCAGCCTTTATCTCCAATTCAATGACCCACATTTCACCAATTGAATCATATAGTTCAATTTGACCTTTGATTAACATGTTGTGAGTTAGCAGTCCCTTAGGTTCAATTACAAGAACTAAAACATCGTCTCCGTCTAAGTCTATTTGCTCATCCACTTCACTGATTCTAGAAATTGGTCCATCCAAATGCATGTCAAATTTTTGCAAACCTAATCCTTCGGTTTCAATTGGAATTTCTATCATTGATGTGCTAAATGCATCAGTACTACCATAAAATTTAGTTTCAACAGGTCTTCTGGCTAGTGTTAAAACTTTAATTTCGATATCATATGTGGTATCTGAGCAACTGATCGTACCTGATACAATAACTTCGGAATTAGAAACGCCTGTGCGAGAAAAATTAGCAATCACAGATTGTTCGTTACCTGCAATTAAAGCGTTGGTATCCAAAATCAATGCTCTCCCATCGCTAGAAATTAGAGTGTGGGATAAATTACAATTTTTGTCGCTAGACATCATGAATTCAATGGGTTCATCTGGTAATAGTGAAACGCCATGATTAGGTCCATTAATTGAAAATTTTGTGTTACAGTTTTCAGATGAGAAATTAATTATAGCTGCGCCATTTAGTTCTACGTTTACTTTCCATTGTACCATAATTCCATCATGGTTTCGAATTTTAATACCGGATGAACCAAATGATGAATTATTTGAAAAAAGATCTCCGGATTCACCATCATTAGAACCAGTCTTCAAGGCATTATTTCCATCTGCTTCGATAACTTGCAGGTATGGTCTATCAGGATTAGTGTTCAGTTCGTTACTGTCAAAATCACCACTACTAAGGTCTTGATAAGTNACTAATACTCCTGAGCCAGGTAAAAATGAATCATATCCCATATCATCACGATACTCTATCCATATAGATTCAGATTGTGAAATCATTACTCTTAGGGAATTCCCACCATAAGATTTCGGTTCAAGCGAGAAGATTGGTCCTTGACACGCGCCATCCACAGAATTCATCCAATCCATATCAACATCGACATGGTTTTCTACACCAATTTCCGATATGGTTGATGCACTTGGTAATGCAGGCCATTTTCCTCCTCCATTCCAATTTCCATTAGCCATTATATCCCAATCACCAACTCCCTTCCAAGAGAACTGAGTAGCACTTCCATGTGCAGGATAAAGGTCATATGCACCCATTTGATGTAACATTTCATGAATTATTGTACCAAATCCACTATCCCCGGTTGCTAAACTTGCCATTGTATAATGACCTGTCTTCATACCGTCGGGAAGATCTAAAACTTCATCAAAAGTAGTAAAATGACTCCATATTCGATTAGAATTACCACCTTCTTCTTGACCAATTGAGGTATGCAAAATAAGTAATCTATCGACCCATCCATCATTATCTAAGTCATAATTTCTCCAGTCGATATCGTCTTTGTGGTCATCTATCACCTCCTTGGCAAGAATCATTGGCAGGTGAGTTCCATCACTAGTCGAATCCCTCTGGATTCCGAAATCCTTTCCATAATACTCCATGCTATATTCAGGAATAGTGATTTTATCGATTACATCAATTTCTAGATTGGTAGAGTAATTAGTCATCTGGTCAAAATAATTCGACGCTTCAGGTATCAAAATATCCTGAGCCTCGGNTTTTCCCCAAGCACTATTGCCAGCTTCGAAATCGACTATGAAAACTGGCCACCTTTCGTTNGATTGAACACCAAGAACAGTGATNTCTTCTTCTTCGATAGTAATAGAATTGTCCCTTATCCAATCGTCTATCTCACTATTATAAGCAAATGAAATAGTGCCTAGTAAAAACAAAACCGCCGCGATAACAGCATTGATTCGCGGGTGCATATTATCGCCTAAAGATGAACATGTTTGAAATGTTGGTATAATTGACTATCCAATGATGTATTTTTTCCCTCTTATCTCTAATTCTTGAATGAGCTTTTCTTTAACATAATCAGAGGCATATATTACCATGTTATCGGATTCAACTTTTTCTGGGAATATAGAGAAGTCGCCATTGGACATAATTATTGGCAGACAAGTATCATATTTTGTCAACTGCTGAAGAGTCTTTTGAAATGACTGATCTTCACTCCACGGGTCAATCAGCGATGCNATTCTTAGATCCGTGTTGTTGATAAAATGTTGCGGATTAGAGTAATTCGATATTTTGTGGGTAGAAAAGTCATCTCTAAGATTACACTTTGAAATGAAAATATTTGGCTCGATTGCGTTCAATTTNGAGTACTTTTTACATCCAAAAACTATCAGGTCAGTGAATGAATTTACGTTAATCAACTGGTAGAGGGTTTCCTGTTCATCGACTTTTTCACACAGATTGTTGAATGAGAAATAAGCATGATTGAACNGATAATTTTCAAAAACATCTTTGCTTCCACATTCGCATTGTGCAAATAGAAATTTCCGACCAACCCCGAACTGGTCGAAAATTATCGGAGATTCAAGCTTTAGTTTGGATGGTTTCTTTACCGTTTGNNATGTAATAATTTCGATNGATAGATAGCTNGNCAATAGTAGGAACAAGGTGAAGGAAACCTGCCCGTAAAATGAGAGTATGATTAACATAGATATTATGCCATGAACTCTAATTTTCCACCAAACTATATTCCTTTCAGATATAACTCCACTAAAATTTGCCGTNAGCAGAGTCAGAANCCCCATAATTACCAAAATCTCTACCCAAATCACACCTATTGACATAGAAAGCATCGAAACAATATCATATTTAGCTGTAAATCCTAAATCGGTTTGTATTTGGTGGCCTAATTCAAATAACCCGGGCATAATAATTAGAATCGTAACAATTACGTTTGCTAGAAATCCAAGTATAAAGAAAAATAGCCATAAGATTAACCCCTTTGCTTCGTTTTTCATTAATCCCGGTCTGGAAAATTTATAAA
Organism: Methanobacteriota archaeon; assembly: GCA_002729095.1. Taxonomy (GTDB): domain Archaea; phylum Thermoplasmatota; class Poseidoniia; order Poseidoniales; family Poseidoniaceae; genus MGIIa-L1. The sequence goes on along the minus strand of PBWC01000015.1, from coordinate 33,360 downwards.
ATTGAGANGCAATAATAGGNAAGATGGTAATAAAACCNAGAAGAGCTCCACTAAGCCACCTTACTTCACTCCATTTAGCNGGATTGTAAAGGTTCGAACATGATGTATTGTTACAGGGATCTAAAANAGTGACTACCTGTTCAAGAATTGAATCTACTTNTAACATCCANATTAGTGAAATTACTAGCCAAGAAACAATTAGTATTGAGAACCTTGATGAAAATTCATCGATATGCGTTTGAACTGAAACTTTTGCATCTTTCTCAAGTTGCAAACTCATGACATATCCTCAAATTANACTAAGTCGGTGTATTGTTTAGGTGCTCTTGCCTGAACAATTGTTCGGTAAACACCGAAGGCTGACCAGAGGAATATCATAAGACACAGTAATATCGCACCCCATGATTGACCAGAGTCAATCGACCAACCAAATAATAAGGCTAAAGCAGCGGTCAATAGTCCTCTTCTAACTCCTTGAGGGACTGCTAAACTCATGTCAAGGTGAGGCGGGCCACCTCCAAATCTTCGTTCATAAAATTCTCCTTGAATAACGGCACCAATTATGATTATTGCAAGTGTCGTCCAGTAGAATAGGTTACCATTATCGAAGAAATCATCTGCAATTTGTTCTTGGCGGGCTGCTTCAATTGCAGCAGGATCTTCTTCAAGAACGAACAGTGATTGGTAGTCTCCCACACTGATGGTTCTAACTCCAAGTGATTCATCAGAGTCTAAGTAGGTTGAATTTGGAGAGCTGATTGAGAATGATAGAATATTCCAGTGGTCACCTCCATCAAATTGTCCATTACCGTTAACTGCATTACCGACTAATTGGAATGATACATCACCAACATCAGAATCAGGTGCTTGCCAGTACACCTCCCAATTATTTCCAACTTCACTTTGTGAAAGTGCCCCAGGCTCTTCAGCCACAGTACGGCTGCCTTCACCAGGAGTTAGATTTCCTAAGTTGTAGTCCCATAACATGTAGCCTCCATCTGCGTAAGAAGCATGCTGGAGTGAAATAATGAAAGTATATGATTGACTAATGTTGTAAGATCTGGGGACTCCAGAAATTGAGACTACAACATCGGGAGACGGTGCCCCATCGCCGTGACATGAACATCCAGTTTCAACCACCAATCCATTACTATTTTGCCATGGCGGCCCGCCTGGGTTTGCGAGTACAGGAGCGATAAGTAAAACTGTCAATACAAGAATCAACAAGCGGGGGGAATACCTCAACATGACCTCACCAATAACTTCCAACTATTGCATGCCTTTGAACATTGCTTTTTTTANCAACTAAATCTCTTTAATCGAGTTATTTAATTCAGTAATCATTTTCTTTCCATCACCGAATAACATCATAGTTTTATCCATGTAAAATAAGTCGTTATCGACACCTGCNTATCCCACAGATAGCGACCTCTTTACAACAACAACGGTTCTAGCAAGATCGACGTCTATAATCGGCATACCCGCAAGAGGTCCTTCCCCAGATCTAGCTGCTGGGTTAGTAGTGTCGTTTGCTCCGATNACCAGTGCCACNTCACAGTCTGGGAATTCAGGGTTAATTTCGTCCATCTCAATCAATTGCTCATACGGAACATTAGCCTCTGCCAATAGTACATTCATGTGACCTGGCATTCGACCTGCTACAGGGTGTATTGCATAACTCACTTCAGTATCGAATTTCTCAGCCATCAAGTCAGCAAATTCCTTTACTTGGTGCTGACACTGTGAAACAGCCATTCCATATCCTGGGACAATAATTACTTTNTGTGCGCCATCTAACATCATAGCAACTTCATCAGCATCCGAGCCAACTTTAGTTCTGGTAAGTGATTCTTTTTCACCACCACCGCCGAAAGACTTGAACAGAACATCCATCAATGTTCTATTCATTGCTTTGCACATGATAAATGTAAGAATTAGACCGGAAGCACCTACAAGCGAGCCTGCAACAATAAGCACGGAATTGTTTATGATAAAACCTGTAAATGCTGCTGCAATACCAGATAGTGAATTCAACAGAGAGACTACTACTGGCATATCAGCACCTCCAATAGGTAGAACAAGAATCACTCCTAGAACACAAGAAATAGCAATTAAAGAATAGATATATTGCTTATTTGTTGGATCATCGATGCTCAGGTAAATTAGGGCTAATGCTGAAATTAAAAGAATAATTTTTACCATGTTAAGCCAACTAGGTCCCCATGTAGGAGTCTTGAGCCATTTTCCAAATACACTTATACCGCCTTTCAATTTATACATTGCAAGAATCGATCCAGTAAGAGTCATCCATCCTACTAAAGCAGATAGACCAGCGGCAATCATTGTAACGCTTAGTTCTAAGCCTGTCGGTAGATTTGCGCCTTCAATATATTTCCATAATTCCGAGAGTGCAACCAGGGCAGATGCTGCACCGCCAAAACCGTTGAACAAAGCAACTAGTTCAGGCATACCAGTCATTTCAACCTTCACTGCCATCCAGTAACCAATCAGCGAACCAATTGCTAATCCAGCAATAATCAGAGTCCACTGTGCACCTCCAGCAAGTTGCATGTCTAACACTGTTGTGAGAACAGCAACTAACATACCCATAGCACCCAACTGGTTTCCACGTGGAGCAGTTCTTGGATGACCTAATTTCTTCAATCCGAAGATAAATAATGCCGCTGAAAGCATGTAGCCCAGAGAGGTCCATTCTCCTAGTTCCATATTAGGCACCTCCTCTCTTCTTGCCTGCAATCATGTTCAACATTCTGTTTGTTACCATGAAACCTCCGACGACATTTATCATTGCTAGGACTACAGCAACAAATGCTAAAATTCCNGAGAAAACAGTATCTCCGGCATTGTATGCAACGTTGGCACCAATCAGTGCGCCTACAATACTTATACCGGAAATAGCATTTGCTCCACTCATTAATGGCGTATGGAGCGTAGCAGGGACTTTTGTTATTAGTTCAAATCCTAAAAATATGGACAATACAAACAGTGTCAGGCTTCCAATCAATAATTCTGGCGTCATTCTATCACCCCTGCTAGTCTAGTTTGCTTAGCATGTATTTTCCCATCACTACAAATAAGAACGCCTCCCATACCACTTACATAGAAATCAGATCCTTCNGGTGCACCAACTAAAATGTCATCATCGTCAGAAATCACAACTTTACCATCNTCGACTAGNGAGGTTATGAATGTGGTTAAATTGTTTGAATAAAGCATACTTGCAGTATTTGCCAGTGTNCCTGGTAGATTTGAAGTTCCAACGATGATAACACCGTTATCTGTAGTTATGACTTCACCCTTTACTGTGCTTTCACAATTACCACCTACATCAGCATTCATGTCAACTACAACAGCGCCAGATTTGAATTGGTTNACAGCGGATTCCGGTACTGTAATGGGTGCAGGTCTTCCAAAAATTCGTGCAGTTGTGATAATAATATCAGCATCCTGAGCAACACCGCATACAGTATCGTTGACTTTTTGAATAAATTCGGGAGTTAGAGGTTTAGCATAACCCGATTCGTCTTCAAAGTCATCCATTCCATCGACTTCGATAAACCGTCCACCAACAGATTCAATTTGTTCTGCAGCTGATTTTCTTACGTCAGATGCATACACAACAGCTCCTAATCTCTTGGCCGTTGCAATTGCCTGCAACCCTGCTACGCCACTTCCCATTACCACAACTTTGGCAGGCCTAACTGTTCCAGCAGANGTCGTCATCATGGGNATCCCTTTAGGTACATTTGCTGCTCCTAACAATACTGCTTTGTAGCCTGCTANGTTATCTTGACTGGAATTGACGTCCATGGATTGAGCTCTAGATAATCTTCTAGGAATCATGTCCATCGACATTAATGTAATTTTATTTTCCATACATAAATTAACATTGTCGGGATTCCTAAATGGATCAGCTACACAAGTCAGGTTAGTTCCTTCACTGATTCCATCGATACCAGGGAAATTTATGCAAATAATATTTTCACATGCCAGTGTTTCTTTTCTTGAAACTAATTTAGCCCCCGCAGCTTCATATTGAGAATCGAGATAATTGGCTTTAATTCCTGCNCCNTTCTCGATTAAGACCTCAAAACCGGCTTTCATCAGTTTTTTCATACTGCCTGGAACAATTGCCACTCTCGACTCATTATCTGGTTCTTTCGGAACTCCAATTTTCATCTATTANCACCTTCATGAGCCATGCAAAATNGTGGCTTNTTTACTCCCAGCAAAAGGAGGTTTTTAGATAAGACGCTTAATTATCTAATTTTTCCTTTAGGGAATTATTAATTTTCTACCATCTTACTTATTGATAACCGATTACTAGCAGGTTATGTCGAGGAATTATCATGAGTGGTTCGAGAAGAAAAATTGCAGTTATCGGTGCAGGAAATGTTGGGGCAACATGTGCCTTTGTTCTTGCACAAAAAAAATTAGGCGACATAGTGTTACTTGATATTTATGAAGGATTTGCTAAGGGTAAGGCATTAGACATGTCGCAGAATGGGCAGGTGTTGAATTATGATGGGAATTTAACTGGAACATCTGATTATTCGGATATTNCTGGTTCAGATGTTGTAGTGGTAACTTCGGGATTTCCCAGACAACCTGGTATGACTAGAGAGGATTTAATCGCCAAGAATGCAGATATTGTAAAGCAGGTCGGTGAGGGAATTAAGCAACATGCTCCAGACTCGATAATAATAATGGTAACAAATCCACTCGATTTGATGACTTACCACATGCAAAAAGTAACGGGTTTCCCACCTAACAGAGTCTGTGGGCAAGCCGGAGTTTTGGACAGTGCTAGAATGACCCATTTTGTTGCTGATGCCGTTGGGTGTTCAGAAGAAGACGTTCATGCAATGGTACTTGGTGGGCATGGTGATACAATGGTTCCACTACCAAGATTCACCACAGTTGGTGGAATCTCCATAACCCATCTATTAGATTCAGATACAATAGAGTCAATTTGCAATAGAACTGCTTCTGGTGGCGGGGAAATAGTAAAATTACTAGAGCGTGGTTCTGCATTTTACGCTCCAGGTTCTGCCGCTGCAGTAATGGCTGAGGCAGTATTGAATGACCGCAAGAGAATGATACCAGCCTCAGCACAATTAACAGGACAGTATGGGCTTGATGATGTGTACATTGGTGTGCCTGTAATTTTGGGTGCCGGTGGTATTGAGAGGATTATTGAGTTGGATTTGACAGAAGTAGAACTTGCAAAATTACAAGAATCTGGCAATTTTTATAAGTCACAATTATCAGAACTTTTGGGTTACTAACTAAGATATTGTTAGAGAATTTAGTTTCCCTCGAGTCGTTATATTTTTATCATCATTGGATGAATTTTTTACTTTCATCAAGTTTTTTATCCCCTTGTTCCTAGTTCTCATCCTAGTTAGTATTTCTTGGCCTGCAAAACAACCTTTTGATTCATGGACGAATCTGTTCAATCCAGATGCATAAGGTGTCAAACCACTTCGTATTTCATAATCATACCAAGGTATGACCATCTCTACTCTCCATTGATTAAACTCGTCAAGTGTCGAGTCTTCAATTAGATCTTTGTTTTTTGGCGAAATGATCAGTGTCAANTCATCATTTAATTTGGCATAAGTAATATTATCTCGGGATGTAAATTTACCATTTTCAATTTCAGAATTTTCGTCAAACATAATCAAATTATTGTTCAGATGGCTAACGTCAGAAATACTTACGTCGCTTTGCAGAATTTTTGGTGTTACATAGTTCAACATCGACTGGTAATTGGGCAAGTATCCTACCACGGCTATGAATTCACCAAAATTTATCAAGGTTACAAAATCAATAATCTTCGCATGATTATTGATTATTGCAGTTTGTATTACGCCTCCTTTTTCTAAATCAGAAACTTTGTTACAACTTAGGCCGTCTATTAGGGATAGGCAATCTTTACCTCTCCAAATAGAGGTGTATGAATCAAGAAATGCCACTTTGGGCATAAAATCACTCAAGAAAAGGATTCGCCACATCCACAGGATGATTTAGCGTTGGGGTTGACAATCTTGAATCCACCGCCCATCAGTCGGTCTTCATAGTCGATTTCAATACCATTAAGAAGATGACTAGACGAATTAGGAACTAGAATTCTGAAACCCTCAACGTTCAATTCTTGGCAATCAATATCCGTAGATTCAACAATTTGCAAATCATACATGTACCCGGAACAACCTCCGGATAGAACTCCTACAAGTAGAGCCATAGACCTGTCGTCACCGAAAGCGTCACCAAGCATTTTCACAGCATTTGTTGATATTGACAAATCAACATTTACTACTTCAGGCTTATGCAATTCTAGNGGTCCAGNTGTCTCACAAGTGCCGCAATCCATGNCAATNCTANATGGTTCTCACCTATGAACCTGTGCTATTNTTGNACNACTTATTCGACAAATGTGATTTGATAGAAGCACGAACAGCTATTCTCATTAGTACATTCACGTTTACTAGTTGATACTTTCAAACCATGTCTTTCCTGAAGAATTCCGCTTAAGACGCTCTCGTCAAGGTTACAGAAAAATCGTGATGATTCAGGGTTACCTCCGCACGCAGATCCATCTTTAACAATTATTTTAGTTGGCGGGAGTCGATCGATTTCTATTTCTCCCATACCCATGTCGTGCCACTCCCCAATTATTGTNTCCCAAAATATAGAATCATCTTTTATNTGCTGCAATTTGACAGCCAANTCTTGTCCGATCCTAGAACCAACGTGCTCAAANAGTATGCTTGAATCAATTCCCAANGCAGATAATGCTTGATTTTGTAAATTATTTTGTAAATTTAACTCAGATCCAGATTTAGACAGCACAGCATTAGTTTTCGACTTCAATGCCATTCCGTCTAGCAATGAGTTTCTAAAATGCTGATAAAATGAACCTTCCCCTAGCGATAATTTCAGTGGTTCTGTCATAACTCCATCTAGAATTTTACTACGTATGGAAAGATATGATTTTGCTGCGCCCCACTGTATTTTCAGTAATTCACTTTGTGCGGAAAGAAGCATTCCTGATTCAATTAGAATGGCCGTGTCTTCTTTCCCTCTGCCAGTTGGTGATTCTTCAGTATTAACAAATTGAATTCCAACTTCGTCATCTACGAATACTCCGTTTAGATTAAAGTCTTCGTGATGCCTAACTTCGATTTTATCATCCAATCCATCGAAGAAACGAATTGTTCTCTTATCAACTGAAGCAACTATTTTTATTTCAACACCTCTTGAAATAGCGTCTTCTACCGAACTTTTTGCACCTGAGCGCAACAAGTGTAGAATGCCCCATTTTCCGAGTAGCAACCAAACATGGCTTTCAGCTTCTGAAACAACCGATTCTATGGTAGCCATAATTGTGTGCCTATCTTTCAGCACAGAAAATGAATCTTCATCATTTGATTGGTCGACAGACATTATTGGAATATCCATATTGTTACTTAGGTTTTCGAGGTTCTGTTGAATTCTTCTCAGATCCATTTCTTTAATCCGTATTATTTGCTCAAATACTTCTTCGATTTTCATTCCAAAAAATCTGATTGGTTTATCCAGTGTTGCTTTGACAAGTCCTTGCTCTTGCAATTTCCGAAGGGAATTATATGCATCCATTCTAGAAATTCCAACTCTTTTGCCAATTTCGCTAGCCTTAGAAGGAGGTTGCGTTGCCAAGTCAATTACTAACCTGGCTTGTTTTTCATCCAAACCAGCCTCAATAAATTTTTCAATAACTTGGAAATTAGAATCTTCCATTCAATCACTTACTCTTTTGCTTTTTAATTTGTTCTTTTAACAATATNTTACACCTGCGAATTTGGTCTTTAGTTCGTTTTATTTCTTCTTTGGTTAAACCTCGAGGAATCGCCTGTTCAAAACATTTAATCGAATCTTGGAATCTCTCCATTTCAGCATACGCTGTCCCCATGTTATACAGTGTTTTTCCTCTAACATCCTCGGGTCGTATTAACATTGCTTGATGGTAGGATTCAACACAAGCAGGATAATTTTCAAGATAGTAAAATGCATTTCCCCGACCATTCAGTATTCTTATCACCATTTCGTCATCGTTAGCAAATGACGGAAGTGCTCTGTCAAAGCATGACAATGCTTCACTATATTTGCCAGCTTCGATTAGAGCCACTCCTTGGTTATACCAAGATATATCTTGGTTGGAAACTGCATTTGATACTGGATTTTTAAAATCCTCTGAGACAAGTGAATTTTGTTGAACATCAAGGGCAGCCTTGGCTAGATCGACTTGCGGATTGGNTTGNGGAATAGCTTGAACTTCTTCACTTGGCTTAGAAGCAATTGGATTTAGTAAAATCTGATTTGCAGTATTTTGCTCTTCAGTTGTTGGAGATGCAATTTCGGATTGAATATTAGCCGGAATATTGTCATTGGGCCTAGAGTNGGTAAATGGTGCAGGAANAGAGTTTTCATTGTTACTTTGTGAAGATTTGTCCAATGCTTCAGCCTTTAATCTACATCTTTCAGAAGTTTCTGTGTCACCGGCAGCATACAATGCTTTGGATAATCCTCGCCATAGAATAGGATTTTCTTTTTGGTCTTGAATCAATGATTTCCAAATTGTTACAGATTCAACATGATTATTCATTGCAGTATATCCTCTCGCATGCAATTCTGTTTTCCCCTCTCCAAGTAGTTCAATTGCATTTGCCGCTAATTCGGGACCTGCTGGAAGTGTTGGTGGTAAGCCATTGCTTAATTCTAGAACTTCGGATTCACCTTCAGCGAGTTCAATAAGTGTTATTGCCAACTCCATTTTAATAGGGTTATCTGGCTCTAAGTTAGTAACTACAGTTGCTGATGCTAAGTAACCCTCGATATCATTGATTTGTCTTGATGTATCGCTCCACTTAATGGCTGCCTTTAGGTAATTGGGGTCCTCTCTCAAGGCATTTGCATAGCACGTCCCTGCTTCTTCTAAGTTCCCCAAGCGTTGCTTAACAGAACCCAAATTAAACCAACCTTTTGAATTTGAAGGATCTAGCTTTTGGGCATGTTCTAAAGCAGAAGAAGCATGGTCATTAAGATCTAATCGTGCCATCGCCCCACCAGCAATTCTCCAGGATGCAGCATGATTTGATGCTTCATTTTTCAAATAGGGTTTCAATAATTTTAATGCCGATGCAGGGTCATTATTTCTAATCATCTCGGTGGCTTCTTCAACAAGGGAATCCATGTCGATCTGTTCAGGTTCAGTAATATTCACATCTGGGATCTCATCAGGAATTGATTCCGTAACAGGCTGAACAAGTTCTATTCTTTGTTGGATATTTTCTTTAGCAGCAACAACATTTGCAGCAGAACGAAGTTCTCCGAGGTCTAACTCTTTATTGTCATCAGCATCATGATAAACNGCCTCTTCAAGTACNGCATCTTNATCTTCAATTCCAGCATCAGTCATCGCTGTTACCAGGTCGTCTTGTTTGAAGGAATCCTCAGTGACAACGGGTTTCATTTGTTCAATAGATTTTGCTTCTGAACTACCTTCACATCTCTGTTTCACTTCGAGAATTGCTGGATGTCCGGGATAGAATTCTAGTGCTTTCATTGACATTTCAAATGCGCCTGAAATATCTCCAATTCTTTCTAGTAATATGCATAGGTTTGCAGTGGCTGGAGCATGTTTAGGATTGACATCTAAGCATATTTGGAATGCTTGCCTTGCACCCCTAGCGTCTTGTTGAGCTTCTAGGAGCACTCCTCTGTTGAACCACGCCATGTCGCATGATGGATCTAGTGAAATTGCTTTATTGAATGCTGCTAATGCACCTTTATGATCGTCATTACGGGAACATTCTTCTCCTATTATCAACTGAAGTTGAACTTGATTTTGAATATCGTCATCCCCATCTATGTCTTCAATTAGTTCGGAATCTACACTCTCAGTCATGGGAATCAATTTTTGGTATAACCTATCCCGCTTAAGCCTTGCTTATGGTTGCATTATCAAATACTTACATTGAATAACCGCGCCAACTTGGGAAGTATAGTGAGAAAAATGAAGATACTAGGGTTAAGTGGTGAATTTCGTGAATCATCAAAGTGTGGAATGCTTGTAAATCTCGCACTTGATATTGCTAGAGATTTAGGTGCTGAAACTATATTCTGGGATCTAGATGTGGACCCCTTGCCTCTAGTCGGTGAAGACGGCTGTTGGGAAAATAAAAACGTAAAGAAATTCCAAGAGTTGGCTTCCCAGTGTGACGCTTTTTTAGTTTCTTCACCCGAGTATCACGGTACAATGTCAGGTGCAATGAAGAATACATTTGACTGGCTTTATTCTAAGCATGTATCNGGAAAGGTTTTCGGATTAATGTCCACATTAGGTGGTGCTCAAAATTCAAACACCCTAAACCACATGAGAATAATGCTAAGATGGTTACATGCATGGCCTGTACCTGAGCAATTAGCCATAGGTAANGTTAAGGATGCTTTTGACGAAGATGGGAATTTAGTAGATCCTGATATTGTTGAGAGATTAGAAAAATTGGTCAATTCAGTAATTGAAACTAGTAAAAAATTGTCATAATGGTGGATATTTAATGCCTAGACCGAGTTTCTCTGATGAATTTGGTGGAAATTATTTATTGATTGAACCTGATGAATTTCTTATGGGTGACTCTGTTGGTGACGGCTTAATTAGAGAACTCCCTGTTCACAAAGTAGCAATTACCAGACCTTTCTTTATTGGTGAAAGATTGGTTACACAAGCACACTGGTCAGCCATTATGGATTCTAACCCTTCTAAATTTTCNGAAGGATGGAGTTCAGGACTCCAGCCAGTAGAAAGAGTTTCTTGGGATGACTGTAAGATTTTCATTTCAAAACTGAATGAACTTACTAGAGATGTAGTTAATCTTGGGTTGAAGGGGATTTGGAGGCTACCAACAGAATCTGAGTGGGAGTATGTTGCGCGTTCAGGGACTAATTCTAAGTGGTGCTTTGGTAATCTGGATTCAAATTTAAATGACTATGGTTGGCATGCGGGCAACTCAGGAGCTACTCCAAATGTTGTAGGTCAAAAAAAACCTAATGAATGGGGTATTATGGACATTTACGGAAATGTTTCGGAATGGTGTGAAGATGATTTCACCGCTAATTATAATGATAAAGATTCATCACAGGACGCACGAATAATTGTTGGTTCGGATGTAAAAGTTCATCGTGGAGGTAGTTGGTTTACAGAGAGTGATTCAACTAGAAGTTCAGCAAGAAATAAAGCATCNCGNGANAATAGAAGNGACGGNATAGGNTTNCGCCTTGTTTGGGAACCTTTCGGCATCTAATTATTCCTCTCCGGTATCGATTCCTAATTCAGAATCTAATTCTCCCAGTGTTTGGTTAATTGGAGTTTTTCCACTTCGAATATCCCATTTTCCGGTAAATTGTTGATCTAATATTGTTAACAAATTTTGGCTTTTTAGGTTCTCAACCCCTCTTCGGGTTCGCTCTACAACTGGTGAAATATCTTCATGGAATACCGAATCAAGAATTATGCAAATTTCCNTAAAAGTATTTTTCCCGTTGCATAATTCCCACAACAGGCTATTCATAGAATCAAGGGGTCTTCTAACTTCTTTAGGAGCTCTTAATAATTTAGCAAGAAACTTTTCTAATCTATTGAACCTTTTTTGGATCCTCAAAACAACCCGCCTACCTGTTATTCCATTTATGTTAGGATGTGAACCAGCTTCACCAATATATCCCCACCATACTGGCAATCTACATGGGTACTTATCTTTCATAGGGTGTTGTTCAATTCCAACTATTTCCATACTAATGCCTCAGAATTCAATAAATGTCCACAACACCATACTTATCATAGAAACAACACCCAACAATGCTATGAATCTGGTAAGTTGTACTCTTTGAGTAAAATTCCTTAGGTACCAAGTCATCACGCCACAGAAAGAAATTACAAACCATAGTCCGTACCAAAGTGCTGGATATTCCATTTCATCCACCATTGTTTAGATTATCTAGATACTTCTGACCGTAATATTTCCATTGCTCATGCGTCCAACCATCGGGCAATCCACTAGGTGGCAAAGGAGGACCAACAGCAACGCTCGAAATTTGGTTTTGGTTAATGATTGGTTGTGGAATTTGTGGATGTACTACTGACTGCTCAACAGTAGCAGAATCTTGCTGATTAGTAAAAGACTGAATTGGAGGGCCAGAAACTGGAGGGCCGGACATTTTTACCGGTTTTTCTAAATCATCAAAATCTTCAGAATTTAAACCAGCATCATTACGTCTTTTTCTAATTAAAATTAAACTTATGACGGCCATTCCAAGTATCACAGCAATACTACCTGCAATCATATTTGTCGAAATATTAAACGATTCAGTAGTTGATTTTTCGAACTCATAACTTCTCGAAACATTTTCAATAATTGTTAAATCACTATTTTTTATCGTAAATGTAACTTCCCCTAGATTATTTCCCNCAAGCGCAAAAACCTCACACATTATCGATGTAAACTGCTCATTTGGATATCCTGCATTCATATCAACCTGATAACCTGTGGAATTTAGGATAATGCCTCCGCACAGTGCCTGCCAATCATCTGGCAACACTGCAGTTATTGAATATGTTTCAGATAACGTAGATTTGGATGTAAGGTTAAGCAACATAATTCCTGAATTACCATCACCAATGACTTCATTAGAATTAGAGTGTGCTGTATATTCCAATGATCTTCTGTAGTCAACCTTTACCATGGTTTCTGATAGTTCAAACTCCGGCCCATTTTCTCCCATTGTTTGAATTTCGAAACTAACTATTATTTGAGTGCCAATTTCGGCAAATTCGGGTATTGTGAACCTTATTTTAAGTTCCTGTACCTCACCTATGTCCAGTGAAATTCTCTGNTATTTGTCCATTGAATAAATTATTCCATTATCTGAAATGGTAAAATATGGATTGAAATCAAGGTTATTTCCGATAGTTGTTAATTTCGCCCTAACCATGACATCACTGGCGAAAACATTGCCTTGGTTCTCCAAATTTGCTACAACAAAAGTAGTATTTCCTGCCCCAGAAAAGATGGTAGAATCATTATTAGTTATGAATAGATTATTTTTAGTCGCTATTGTCGAAATAATTTCAACATTGTTATCTGATATGTTGAAGTCTTCGAATCCACTATATGAGCTGACAGATATAGTGTATTGAAATAATGAATTTGCTAATGTTTTGGAAGGTGGCGATATGAAAATAGATATCTGTTTAATGTCATCAAGGTCATAGATTGCNCTGAGTGAGATCGGATTTGAAATTGTTTGGTTTTGTGATTCCATATACCATGTCCAGTCTTCAGGAATACCGATTATACTTATTTCTGCCATCGATGGTCCATTTCCATTATTTTCAATCTCTACATCTATTCTGTTATCTTCTCCTGGAGTCAGTGTTGTCAGATCTTCAATAATACGTATCGATAAGTCGTCTTGCCGTGAAATTTCTATCCCATCGAACTCTAAACCGGTAAATTCTGTTCCACTTCTTGCTGAAGTCACAACAGGAGTCAATTTAGGACATATATCGTCAAGTTGAGCTTGTAAAGGTGCAGTAATTGTAATGCTGAAGGCGGATGTTTTTCCAGAATTAATTACTAACATATTTTGTTTGGGTTCCTCAATTATCCATTGCCCTAAATCTCGAACCTCGACGGATGGAGTAAAAATGTCTTGACTTGTTGCATTGTTCCAAACAGTGTAGTATATAGTCCTAGATTCACCAGGGTTAATACTCCAATTCTGGTTTATACTTTGTTCATTCATTATGATTTCCGCAATACTAACCATGGAAACAGTCAAGTCAATTTCTTCAACATCTACTCTTGAAGAATCATTTTGCGATCTGGCAATCAATTCAAATTTGCCAACACTGTCGGGGACAGAGTCGCTAGGAACGGTGAATGTCATGAGAATATCCTGAGTTATCCCTGGAGTTGACAAAATGCTCGTTGGTTGTGACCACCCAAAGGCAACGCTCCAGCCTATTGGAAGTATTTGAGAATTAATTGACAAATCAAAGACGTCTGATGCCCCNCCAATATTATCGATTGCTACGGTGAATGTACAAGTGGTGCCTGGTGGACAACTTGGGTTTGGATTTGGTGGCTGGATATCCGGAATCCTATCAGGTATCACTTCCAATTGGATACTTAGTTGTGAATTTATAGTATTATACTGGCTTGATGAGGCCTTGAAAATAATTTGATAAAGTCCTACAGTAGCATTAATATCCGGTTGGAAGTTGATATCAAATTGCTTTTTCTCACCAGGTTCGAGTAATATCCCATAAGACGGATTAATACTCACGCCTGTAGAATATGAGTAGTACAAATTCCAATTATTAGGAAGACCTACAGTAGATGGAATAAATGTTTCAGTGATGTTGCCTAAGTTTGTCATTTCAANAGTTACCTTGCCCCAGGATTCGGGGACTGAACCGATACTTGATACACCACTTACAGATAATCCAAATTCTTCTGGTTTTACTTTCTGGTCATAGACTATTACAATTTCATCCATCCAAATTCCAATATCATTATTCGCGGCATCGCTAGTAAATTCGAATTTAAATTGTGTTTGGCTATGGAAAAATTGCGTTTGTACAGGAATTAACGGAGAACTAAAGCCCATATTGTTAACACTCCAAGTTTGCCAGTTAGCCCCATCTGTCAAAACTTGGTCTACAGTACCAGTTACACTTGCAATTTCATTCCACACTCCAACACTGTCGCTTACATAAATTCTCAATATATCTCCAGGCAATATACTACCAGTATAGTAAAATGAAATGCCATTGGTGCGTAGGGGATTTTGAACTGAATCTGACATATCTAAAATCGGTGTAATCAAAGCACTATTGAGATTATTTGAGTACACCGAATTCTGGCCATTTCCTAGGTGGCATGCAGAACCTTGAGATAGAAAAGTATCGATGCTAGTTCCCCACTCATTACCGACAGTCCATGATGTTAAATCATCACAATTATAGTAATTGGATGCGACGGTAAAAGTACTTGAAAGTTGATCATTATTCGGATTATCGTCGGTTGTTGAGATTAGTGTTGGATAAACAATGAGTGAATGATTACCTGAATATTTGGGCGTGATTGTAATTTGGCCAGTAGTGCTTCCACCGCCATTAATTGAGTTCAACTGAACGGATTCGTTATGTAATTCAAAATTATCATATTCGTTGTGTGAGATTACAAGATTTATATCGAAGTTTCCTGAGCTGCTAGTGCCTAAATTTTGGACATTAAATTCTATTATGATTGGTATGTTAATCACAGTGTCAACTACAAATAAACTGTCAGGCCTTCCGGTTATCGGGCCGTTCGATGAGAACATCTGATACTTTTGCTGGTCGACTGAATTGGAATAGCTAAAAGAGATATCTTGAACACTAAGGTCTATTCCTGTTGCCCGTGAAGCGTAATTGATATTTTGTTGATCTAAACCTTCATCTGCAAATGAAGGTAAAAATCCTAACATTAGTGTTGCGAGAAGAACTGCTGAAACAACTCTACTTCTGCGCATCGTTTAATGCAAGACATATAATCTATATGAGAACAATGGAAATTATTCTTGCTCGAGCTCCTTCTCGACGCTTTCCTCTGCTAGTTTCAATTTAAGCTCATTGTTCCTTTCCTTTGCCCTAGATGCAAAATATAATCCAAATGAAGGAATTAATACCATTGAGAAGCACCCTACAACTGCAGCTAGAGCCCATAGAAATTCCGTAGCAGTATCTATTGAGAATACTTCGATTGATGAAAAATCTTCATTCACAGTTGTCAGGAAAATTGTTGGAGATGTCTGTCTTTCTCCTTTTTCAATTATTTCGATCCTGATAGTAGAGGGGGTGTGTTCGTATTCTATTATATCCTGCGCTTTTTCGGTAGCATCATTCAGTGATTTAGCATATACTGTCCCGTTATTTCTGCGCCCTGGGTCAGTTGTCGTCATCGAATAGATACTTACATCAGAGCCGTCATCACTGGTTGCCTCGTGGGTTGAATTCTTGTAACATGATTCTTCACAGCTGAATTTATCTGCATCGGCAACACCGAGTAATCTGTTACTGAATAATCCGGCACTGTTGCTTAACCTAACTACTGAATCATCGGATAACTCAGTTGCTGTCAGATTAACCCACGTTAGATTTACGCCGTCTGCTGAGACATCCCAGTACCAAGTTGTGGTGTTGGTTTGTTCATTGTATATTGAGCTAGATTGGCCTACATCGTGATTTGTGGTTTCAGCATCTGTTTGGTACAGGTAGTAGGATGGGGAAACAGTTGCCCCATAGACTGCGTAAGCAAGAATAAATATCAACGTAAATGATAGCCCTAAAAGAGTCCTTATCAAGTTGGGATTCTGGGCCAAAGCCTTCTGCATGATGTGTGCAATTGTTGCCCCTTCATCAAGACTTGTATTTGTCGCTTTGGTATCACGATATTTTGATTATTCACCCGTTGTTTTCATATAGGGGGGTTTAGTCGGCAAAATGCTCGGTGTGTTCGTATGACTACCTTTTATGATATTCCTGCAGATTTACTTATACCTGCCTTAGCAGACCATCTGTCTGAAACAAAGGGCATGGAAGCGCCAGAATGGTCTAGTTTTGTTAAAACTGGCGCATCTAGAGAGAGACCACCTACCCAGTCTAATTGGTGGTTTTTGAGAGCGGCTTCAATTCTTCGCAAAGTCGCTAGAGAAGGGCCGATTGGTGTTACTCAATTAGCACAAACATATGGGGGCTCTCAAGACAACGGAGCAATGCCAAATACACCTGGAGTTGCATCTAGAAATGTCATTAGAACTGCTCTTCAACAACTTGAATCTGTTGGTTTGGTTGAAAAGGTACCTACCAAGGAAGTCGACTCTGAAGATGGAAAGCAACAATTGTATTCAGGTCGTAGAATCACATCATCTGGACACAAGTTATTGGACTCCATCGCCCATGCTAACAGATCTAAAGCAGAAGAGATGTATCCGGGACTTTCAAAGTATTAACGGGCGTGAATTAGGTGGTTAGTATGTCGGTTTCAAATGATAGGGAACTGGCTCAAATCAGAGAACAACGTAGAATTGAACTACAAAAGCAACTAGAAGCTCAAGCAAATCAACAATTAGATGCAGAAATCGAAGCACAGAAAAAAGCAGTTGAAAAAAATGCTTTAGACTCCGCTATGAAGAAGCTTTTGACTCCAGAAGCGAGGTCAAGAATTGCAACCATATCACTTGCAACTCCCGAGAGAAGCGAGCAAATAAAACAAACTATTTTACAACTATTTGAGAATCAAACTTTTACTCCACCAATGTCCGATGAGCAATTGAAAAAATTACTCATGTCACAATCCAAGAGCCGCCATAGTGCGTCCATCCGAAGAATCTGAGAAGGTGCTCGAAATGTCAAGAAATAAACCAGCAGCAAAAAAAATACGCCTAATGAAGGTACAGAAACAGAACAGACGTGTCCCTGTATGGGTCATGTTGAAGACCGATAGAAATACAGTATCGCATCCTAAGCGACATCACTGGAGACGCAGTAAACTGCAACGATGAGGTGTTATGTATGGCTAGACCAAATGAATCAGAACTAATTGTCCCGCTTAGGAATGCATGGAACATTACTCGCTTCAAGAGAGCTCCAAGGGCTATGCAGATAATCAAGGATCATGTTATTCAACATTTGAAAGTCACGGAAAACGAAACCGTATATATTGATAATTCAGTCAATGAATACATTTGGTCTCGTGGCATCGAAAATCCACCCAGAAAGGTTAGACTTCAGGTCATTAGACACGATGACCCCGAATTCCCTATTGAGGTAAAGTTATTTGAGGAGTGATTAGAATGGGAAATATTAGACCAAGTTTTATCAAAATTAGAGCAATTACACTTGTTGAACAACACAGAGAAAAGTTCACTGAAGATTTCGAGCATAATAAGAAAGTTGTATCACAACTGACCGATGTCAATTCCAAGAAACTTAGAAACTGGATTGCCGGTTACGTCACTAGATATTTACAACGCCGAGTAGACTAGTGAGGGTTTTGCGTGTCAGTGCGCGTAGATTGGGATAGAAACCCAGTCAGTATCCACTCAGAAGATAAAGAAGAGTTGGAACGCTTAGTTGAGTTTCTTAAAACGAAACATTCTGTTAGAAAAAGGTCATTGGTCATGGAAGATAGAGAGGAAGGGGGATACTTATTTTTCCTTTATCAGCCATGCGACCCTAGATGGGTTCTTGATTTCATGAATGGGTGAGGATACTAATGGGCGATAGACAAAAAATCCGACTCCCCAAATCATCATATGAATTGGTAATAATCCTCATTGGGACCTCACACCCTGGAAATCTCGGAGCAATTTGCCGGAGTATGCTTAACTATGGTTATGATCAATTACGATTGGTAAATCCTACTTGTGACGTCGATGATATAGAAGCAAGAAACCGCGCTAAACATGCTGGAAGTATTCTGGATAATTGTCAAACATACAGTTCACTAGAAGAATCGGTAATGGATTGTTCGCTGGTAGTCGGGACTTCAGGTAAAAGAGAAGTCGGAAATAAAACAGTTTTTCGACATTTTACATACCCCTGGGAATTTTCTCAACGAATTGAAGTCTTCAATGGAAAGGTAGCATTGATTTTTGGCGAGGAAGGCAAAGGAATGTCTACTGAAGACCTCGACAGGTGCGATTTTCTAGTCACACTTCCCACGTGGGAGGGTTACCCCATTGCAAATCTATCACATGCCGTCAATGCACTGGTTTATGAGTTACATAAAAATCGAGTTTTAAGGAATCAAGGCAGCGATCGTAGCATTCCTGATATCGTACCATTGGAACGCTCGATAAGTGAAAACCTACGCGGTATTCTAGTGAAGGCAATAGAGGAAATGTCTTATTCATTGCCTGGAAATGAAGAGCGAAAAAATAGTTTCAAAAATTCATTGATCCGTTCAATAATGCTATCTATGCCAACAGAGGATGAGGCCACTAGGATGGTTGGTGGTATTTTGGATGCAACCACAGCGCTTCAATTTGTAGCCGGTAATGATGAATGGCTTAGTAAAAGACGTAGGAAAATTGAACCCGGTGCAAAAGAGGATTAACAATAATCTATTCATTTGTTCTTCGACATATCGCGCTATTTGCTCCATGTTCTCTAACCGTGACACTTTCAACCCAGCATCTACCTTCAGTAAGTTCTAGAATAAATTCACTCGAAAATTCCATAGCCATACTGGCGAACATTTCACATCCTGTTGCTTCCACTTGCACCATATCAATAACGCCCTTTTGATGTAGTTCTTCGAAAAACGAGAACATGGGATCATCTATTGCGACTAATGTTTTGTGATCAAAATTAAGTCTTAGCCATTCTTCTAAGCCCTTCAAACTACCAAAATCAACTACCCAATTGTTTTCGTCTAGCTTGTTTGCTCCAAACACAAATTCGAACTCGAAGGAATAGCCATGCATGAATTTGCAGTGACTATCCGCTCTCCACTGGCGGAATGCTGCTGAAAGTCCTCTTTCATGCCCATACTTCTTGGAAGACGAAAATTTGGTCATTCTTCATCCACCTCAAAATCTAGCGCTGCAGAATTGATACAGTACCTCTCTCCACCATAGGCTGCTGGACCATCATTAAAGACATGCCCTAGGTGAGCATCACATTTAGAACATCTAACCTCAGTCCTAATCATCCCCATACTATAGTCTTCTATTCTTGTAATACCGGCAGTGTTCAGTTCACTGTGGAATGCAGGCCAACCGCACCCAGAATCATATTTACTGTTCGAAGTGAAAAGTTCATGTCCGCAGCAGACGCACTTGTAAACGCCTTTTCTTTTTTCAGAATTGTATTTACCAGTAAATGGTCTTTCAGTACCGGACTGTCTAGTGACCATGTATTGTAATTCAGTTAATTTCTCTCTGTAATATTCATCCTTATATTTTCTTTCAACCTCAAGAGCATTGTCTAAAACTATGCTCCATTCATCTACATATTCTACTGGATCTTGTCTGTTAATTGCGTTGAAAGCGAGTATTCTTTCAACATCTGCTCCACTTCTACCAGAGCTACGCCCCAGTTCATCTGGGTTGTATGATGTATTTGTATTTGAGAATATCAAATCAAAATCTAGACTTAATTGTTCACAGGACTGCAGTGCATCCCTAAGTATTGATTCTTTGTCTCCGTCGATGTACGGTAAATGCAGTTTAATGAGTTCACTATCCCAGTTGCCTATGCTAAAAGCATGCTCTAATGAGTTATAGAATTCGGGCCTACAATCGGGATAAATGGCATGATCACCTGAGTGAACTCCTAGTGCAATGATTACATTTTCACGCGAATCAGATGCTATTGAAAGAGCATATCCATAAAGAATTGATGTGAAAATAGCATTCCTATTNGGNACTACTGTTGCTTTCATTTGNTCCTCTTCATAATGTCCTTCCGGTATNTNTTCGCCACCCGAAATNAGAGAACTACTAAAAATTGTCATTGCACTAGATAAATCAACTACTTTGTGNTCAACTGAGAAGTNATTTGACTTTAAGTATTCAATATTCATTTTTGCTCGATCAACTTCAATACGGTGTTTTTGTCCGTATTCATATGAAATGCAGCTAACCGAATATCCTTCCCTGATAAGTAGAAGTAACAGAGATGTGGAATCCATGCCACCGCTTAATGCCATAACCGCTTTTTTCATTAATCAACACCCATCCATTTATGTGTTTGCAGTGACAATCTCCAGCCAGGATTTTCTTTTACGAGATTTTCAACTACAGCAAAATTTGCTCCATTTTGTTCAATACTTTCAGCTTCGATATAACACGGTTGAATGAAGTGGTGAGTGAATCCTTGTTTCAAATCATCATACATAGATAGATTTTGGCCACAATATACTACTTTTAACTCATCACCAGTTCTTTGAATAATCTTGCTATTTGGGTATACCTGATCTTTAGGTGATACACAAATCCAGTCAATCAATTCTGGTACTTCTATGGTGCCGTTAGTCTCAACTGATAAGTTGATGCCGTATTTTTTCAGTTCACTTCCTATAGTTTTCAAATCTTGCAAACAAGGTTCTCCTCCAGTAAAAATCACCCTTTTACAATTATACTTCAAGACCTCATCGATAATATCATCTAATTCCATTTCTTCATACTCGAGAAAATTTGTATCACACCATTCGCATCTTAAATTACAATTACCAAAGCGAATGAATACGTGTGGCACGCCCGAGTGAAATGCCTCACCCTGCACGGAGTGAAATATCTCAACTATAGGATATGTTGCCATATTATCCCTCACAATGGACCAGACTGTATCAATTGCATTAGTTCTTGTCGCGCTTCTGGTTTTTCAAAGAAAACCCCGCGCATTGCAGAAGTCGTCATTACAGCATTTTGTTTTTTGACCCCTCGACAGCGCATGCATCCATGAGACGCTTCAACGATTACAGCCGCTCCAAGTGGAGATAGGTGCTTTTCTAAGTCATCTACTACACCCTTGGTAATTCTCTCTTGATTTTGTAATCTCTTGGCATGCATGTCTACAATTCTAGATAGTTTACTTATTCCAACAATCCTGTCGACGGGTATGTAAGCAACATGCGCTCTACCGCTAAATGGTTGCAAATGATGTTCACAGGTGGAATGAAACTCTATATCTCGCAACAAAACGATTCCATCATAACCTTCACCATTAAAAGTTGCATCTAAGATATCCTTGGCGTCTTCTTTGTAGCCAGAAAAAATTTCATCCCATGACTCGATTACTCTTTGCGGCGTTTTCTTTAACCCTTCACGTTGATTATCTGCTTCCAAATAAGACAGTAATTTTCCAACAGCATCCATTGCTTCGTCTTTAGTTGTCATCTGGTTCAACTCCATTTTTTCTTCCATGCCTCATATCTATATCATCCAACTGATCTAGGAGTTTACGGCAAGCAGTTCTAATCGCATCAGCTAAACTGATGAATTTCCTGTCGTCCCCAACGTGTAGTCGTAGGTCACCGATTATTTCGGCAGGCATGTCCAAAGATACCTTAGGCATGATGGGGGGGTAAATTCATTCATTAATTAATATTCGTATAGTATTATTATGGTAATATTTTAGTCATAAATCTAGGGATTTTTAATATAAAAAAGCGAATGTTGAATAGTCTCCGCCAATCGAGATATGCTGATGAAGAGTATAGTTTTGGCCGATAATGTACTTTCTTTACTCCATGAAATCAGATCAGAGACTGGTGAAATGGATACTTGGGGATTGCCTGATGAGGTGATTTTGAGTTTTTGTGAGACAGATGAAAAGCTTGTAATAGCCATAGAAGAGGCTTATAGAAATCACATGCGAATCAGAGAATCCTCAGACTCATCTATGCTGTTGCTTGAAGAATCCTTGCTCATAGAAAAACTACAAGATGACATAGTTAATTTCTATGCTCCCGCCACAGTTAATCCATATGTAGCATTATCGGGGAAGGGCCCCTGGATTGTTACTTCTCACGGGGCTGTTATTCATGATAACGGCGGATACGGTATGCTTGGTGCCGGACACGGACCTGATCCCGTTATTTCCGCTATGTCAGAGAACTGGGTTATGGCAAATGTCATGACTCCATCATTTAGTCATAAGCGCTTATCCGATGCATTGAAGGCTGAATTAGGCTATTCTAGAGGCAGTTGTCCATTTTCCAAATTCATTTGCATGAATAGCGGATCGGAATCAGTTACAGTTGCTCTGAGGATTGCCGATGTTAATGCAATGAGACATACTTCAGCAGGTGGGAGATATGAGGGGATGCCGATTAAAATGGTTTCAATTGTTAGAAGCTTTCACGGGCGAACAGATAGGCCGGCTCAAATTTCACATTCTTGCAAAGCAGGTTATGATAACAATCTTGCTAGTTTCCAAAATAGAGACAATTTGATATTGGTGCCTGCTAATGACGTTGAATCGTTGAGAGAGGTATTTGCAAGGGCAGAAAAAGAGAAATTTTTCATTGAACTCGTTGCTGTTGAGCCCGTTCAAGGAGAAGGCAATCCGGGACAATGTATTTCTCGTGAATTTTATGATGAAGCTAGAAAATTAACAAATGAGCATGGTTCTATGCTTCTTGTAGATTCAATACAAGCTGGAATTCGTGGACAAGGTTGTCTTTCTGTTGTAGACTATGAAGGATTCCAAGACTCAGAAGCCCCTGATTTAGAGACGTGGTCTAAGGCGATTAACGCTGGCCAATATCCATTATCTGTATTAGGCATGAATGAAAGAGCAGCTGAATTGTATGTTGTAGGAATTTATGGTAATACAATGACCACAAATCCTAGGGCTCTTGAAGTGGCAGTATCGGTACTGGAGCAAATTACTCCAGAATTGCGCGCCAATATTAAGGACCGCGGAAAGGAATTTGTCGAGAAATTAAAACTCTTGGCTGATGAATTACCCGGAACCATAACCAAAGTTCAAGGAACTGGACTACTGTTGAGTGCTGAATTAGATCCTGAAAGATTCCCGGTGGTTGGATTTGATGCAGTAGAGCCATGGTGCCGTAGGAGAGGTCTTGGAGTTATCCACGGAGGTATAAATGCTCTGAGATTTACCCCTCACTTTATGATTACATCTAAAGAAATAGACATGATTATTGATATTGTTAGAGATGCAATTAAGGCGTTTTCATGACAAACTCGTGACTATATCCTCTCTACTAAATTGTTTAGCAGCATAGTAGGCTGCTAACACCGCATAAATTACTGAGGTACCAAACCAAATCGCAATATGTTCTATAATTACTCGATCCATTAGTAGTTCCCTCAATGCAAGTAAGATATTAACAACAGGTACAGCGAACCAGAAATTTTCCACACCATCCAAGTTGATTACTTGGGTAAACAGTGCAGGGAACACAATTAGAATTATTGCTGGGCCAAGTATTGAACCCGCCTCCTTGACACTGTGAGAGCGCATCGCAATTGCTAATTCAAGCGCAACTACCATTATTGCAAAAAGCATTATCGATATTACAATCAGAAGTACTGCCGATAGTGATAAGTCAGGAACTCCAATAACACTAGATGAAGCCAGATAACCAATTGCAAACAATAACCCGCAAATTTGTAAAACCACACCAACTCCTGTAATGGTTGCAACACCTAGCCATTTACCTATTAGCAGTTCATTTCTTGAACACGGCAAACTCAGTAAAGCCTCTAAAGTCCCTCTTTCCCGCTCCCCAGCAGTCATATCGATTGACGGTTGTATTGCGCTAGAAAAAGTCCACACTGCGAGAACAAGAGGAATGAAAAGTGACAACACCATCCCTGCCTGTTCACCTTGAGTTGCTACATCACCTGAGGAGATTTCTCCATCCCAACGTAAAGGGTTTAACGTAGAATCTGGATCGAGACCTTCTGCATTTATTCGTCTTTCAGTTTCGTTTTGTTCCCATTGTGTAAGTCCTTGAATCAGCCTGGAGCGTGCTTCATTTGAACTCTCGGAAGTGGAAATATGAATTATTGCATAATACCAAATATCGCCTCTTTGCTCCATTCTGAGTATCGCATCTATCGATAAACTTCGTAAACGGTCCAAATCGCTTCCCGGATTGGCAAGCGTAGTATTATTAGATAATCCTTCGAATGAAATTGATATCGATGTAGAATTAAATTCTTGTAGTAAATCTACAGGTAATTCATTTGATTGAATGACAACATCAACTTGAAGAGAATCTAATTCTGCAGCTTCAGATTCCAGCAGTAACGGGAACATTATGAATAAAAGTGGAAACATTAGAATTGGAATTACAATTATCGCCATTATTGTTCTCCAGTCTCTTGCGAATTCAATTACTTCTTTCTTGGCAATAGCCTTGACCCTCTTTACGCTGGAATTACTCATCTTCATTCACCACCGCTTTTATCTTAGGAGTTTTAGGTGTGAACAATGTTCGCCACCAACGAGTAAATCGTCCTTCGGATTCAGAATCTTCATTTCTTGACCTAGCCTTTTCTTGGGTCAACGAAACATATGCTTCTTCTAGATTTTCATCTCCAGTTTGATTTAGCAGGTCACTCGGTGAACCATCTGCTTGTATATCTCCATTATGAATAATAATTATGCGATCGCATACCTGTTCGGCCTCGGCTAAGTGATGTGTAGAATACACTATTGTCCCACCTTCATCCCTCAGTTGTTTTACAAGTGCCCTAACTGTTCTAGCACTTGTTATATCAAGTCCGGCAGTCGGTTCATCAAGCAAAAGAACACTGGGTCCATGGGCAAGTGCTCTAAGGAGTGCCGTCTTCTGTTTCATTCCACGTGAAAAGCCCTTAGTGTGCCGTCCAAGATTTTCCAACATATCCAATTCTTTGGCAAATCTGGAGGTTCTGCTCCACGATGTTTTATCATCAATACCGTGCATTCGACTATGATAACGAATATTCTCCCACGCAGTCAATCTAGAATATAGCCCTGTTGATTCGGGGACAACACCTAATTTCTGTCGCATCTTATCAACCGGTGTTCCATCTTCCAAGCATACTGTACCGCTAGTTGGCTTATACACTCCTGACATTAAACGCAGTAACGTAGTTTTACCAGCACCATTACTTCCAACTAGACCTACTACCTCGCCAGATTTAATTTCGAGAGAAATATCTCTCAATGCTTCTACTTCACCAAAATGCTTTGACACATTTTCAATAGTCATTAGAGTTCTTGTCATTGACAATTCAACTCGCTCGCCCTTCTTCGATAGCATTGTTTAGTCCTGGATGTTTAGATTCAATACTTCGCGCTCTAGTTAGTTGTTGTCTGAGTTGTGAGTGGATTTCTTTTTGCGGAACTCCCATATCAATTAGGTTTGCAATCATTTCAAAAGCACCTTGTATCGCACCTGCATCTAGGAAAGCATCATTTGTGATGTTATTGTTTAACCTCAATACTTCTAACCTTCGAGCAAGAAAATTGGCCTCGCGTTTTACTCTAGGTCCGTCGATGTGCGAAAGGGCGATTAATTGGTCAATACAAGTTCGCATGAATCTATTTATCCAAAGATGGGTTATTGTTCTTATGTTAATATTGTGTCAGTTCGACCAAGACTCCACCAGTTGATTTTGGGTGAACAAATGCTATTTTTTTGCCACCAGCACCAATTCTTGGGGATTCGTCTATCATTGTAACTCCATTTGCAATCATAGTACTAATCATTTCGAGTAAATTTTCTACCCGGAAACAAACTTGTTGAACTCCTGGACCTCTTTTCTTAATGAATCTTCCAACCGGTGTATCTTCTTCTGTAGGCTCGAGTAATTCTATTTTGGGTGGCATTGAATTATCAGTAAATTGACTAGTAGAAAAAAATCTAGTTGTAACGCCTTGCTCAGCAACGACTTCGTCTACACCATGGTTTTCCAAACCTAATAATTCCCAAAATGGCGCATTTAGGTCAAGGCTTGGCGTTGCTATCCCAATATGATCTAAGTATATTTTTTGCTTCATTTGCTTACCTCAAAACCCGCTTGGCGCCATCCATGTACCAAATTCTTCTTTCATAGCAGTCATTATTTCGCCTAATGTACAACCCTTCCTCAAACTGTCAATGACCAGTGGGAATAAATTTGAATCTGAATTACATGCTTTTGTGATTTCATCAAGTGATGCTAACGCAACGTCGTTATCTCTTTGCATCCGCCAAGTTTTCAATTTCATATGCTGTGATTTCTCTAATTCAGGATTGATAGCCATAGGTTTGTGCTGAATATTTTCTTCCATCACTCCATGATTAACGCCAATAATTTTTCTGGAGTTATTTTCAACCTCTTTGAGATGCTTGAAAGCCGAATTGTGGATTTCTCGTTGCTGCCATCCCTCTTCGATTGCACACATTGCACCACCCATCTTTTCTATAGTCTCAATTTGGGACATCGACATGTCATATATTTGCTGGGTTAATGTTTCTACGTGGTATGACCCTCCTAGTGGGTCGACAACGTCAGCAACGCCACTTTCTTCCGCGATTATTTGCTGAGTTCTTAGTGCAATCGTAGCGCTTTCTTCAGTTGGAAGGCCAATTGCTTCATCATAGGAGTTTGTGTGAAGACTTTGCGTCCCACCACATATTGCTGCAAGTGCTTGTATAGTTACTCTTGAAAT
Source organism: Methanobacteriota archaeon (assembly GCA_002729095.1). Classification (GTDB taxonomy): domain Archaea; phylum Thermoplasmatota; class Poseidoniia; order Poseidoniales; family Poseidoniaceae; genus MGIIa-L1. Next base: position 6,068 of record PBWC01000015.1, on the reverse strand, counting down.
ATTGTTGAGGGGTTGTTGAGCTGTCAAACTTACGCCTGCTACTTGAGTGTGAAATCTGAGTTTACTCGACTTAGGGTTTTTTGGACTATATCTCTGATTCATTAAGTCATACCATAATTTTCTCGCTGCACGGAATTTCGACGCTTCCTCAAAAAAGTCATTGTGACAATTGAAGAAGAACGATAATCTCGGAGCAAAACTGTCGATATCAAGACCAGTACTCAGTGCAGCGTCAACATACTCAAGGGCATTGGAAATGGTGAATGCGACTTCTTGTACAGCGGTACAACCTGCTTCTCTGATATGGTATCCAGAAATGGAGATGGTATTCCAATTTGGAATATTCTCAGAACAATATGAGAATATGTCAGTAATTAATCGCATACTCTGCTTTGGCGGAAAAACATAGGTGCCTCTGGCAATATACTCTTTGAGTATATCGTTTTGTATGGTTCCTCTAATTTGATTACTTGCAACTCCCTGTTCCTCAGCCACAATTACATACATTGCAAGGAGAATCATTGCAGGTGCATTAATTGTCATGGAAGTACTGACTTGATCTAGCGGTATACCTTCCAGTAATTCTCGCATATCATCTAATGTCGAAATTGAAACACCCACTTTTCCTACTTCGCCAAGTGAAAGTTCATCATCTGCATCTAAGCCAAGTTGCGTCGGTAAATCAAATGCCACAGACAAGCCCTTTTGTCCACGTTCCAATAACAATTTGAATCTTTCATTTGTTTCTTTGGCACTAGAAAATCCGGCGTATTGCCTCATAGTCCAAAGTTTTGAGCGATACATGCTGGAATGAATCCCTCTCGTGTAGGGGGGTGTTCCTGCATTAGGAATTGTCGATGGATTTGCACCAGAATTAATCATGGTTTTCTCGTCTGGATTCATAGGCAAATCGATGCCGGAAAGGGTTTCCCAATTCTCTCGACGAGTGCCAGCCATAAACAGTCCAGTAGTTCTAGACTCATCAACACTACTATGAACAGCAACCGCCTTTATCGCATGATTTAGAATCCGAACTGCCATCATTGCATTCTGATTCATGGACATGGCCATGCATTATTTCGGATTGAGTAGCAGTTCTTAATGCGACAACTTCGACATTGAAAGTTAATGATTTACCGGCAAGTGCGTGATTGAAATCCGCTGTAATATGTTCTTCATCTAATTCGATTACTGTGAAGGGGGCTGGTCCGTGTGGTAGTTGTGCCACTAATTGAAAACCGACTTCTAATGAGGTGGATTCCTCCAATTGTCCAAATTGCGCTCTTGGGATTTTTATTATTGCGGCTTCTTCTTTGTCTCCATATGCGTCTTCTGGTAGTAGGGTAAATTCAATTTTATCTCCAACTTCACGCCCCATCAATTCTCTTTCAAATCCTGGAATCATTTGTTGATGTCCTACAATAAATTTCAATGGTTCACGCCCCTCACTTGAATCGAAGACTTCTCCACTATCGGGTAATGTTCCTGTATAGTGAACAGTTACAATCATATTATTCTGTATTTTATTAGACATTATATCACCTTCTTGTTGAAATTTTCTTGATTTCGTCTATCAACGAATTTGCGACTTCTTCTGTTAGAATTAACTCTGCCTGTTTTAACTGAATGAATTCTATAGCAGATTCGATACTTGTTCTCTCACCCTTGGCAATAATTTGACCTAAGATGTTAGATCTATGTTCTTCGGGTATGTTAGGATTGTCCAACACACTCCGTGCAAAATATTTGAATTCCAAAATCTTTTGCCGGTTCAGTTTCTTCTCCATTTTTTGACGTCCGCCGCCTTTTTTCTCACCGCGCTTTTTCCGTTTTTTCTTTTCGCCAGTAATAGGTGACTTTTTTGTTTGAGAAACGTTCTTGAAAACATTTTTACTGACTTTATGACTTGTTGAAATGTTTTCATCAAGTCCTACGGATAGATTTTCAGCCGCCAAATCTTCGATTTCAGGCTCGATTACTTCTTCGACAGTTTCAGATTTAGGGGGTTCGGAAACTTGAGTAGTTATCTCTTGAATCTTCTTTCTTGCCTGTTCAGTCTTGCGGTTCAGTTCTTCTCTTTTATCCACCTTCGGCGTCGATATTTCTGACTTGACCTTGGTAGTAATAGTTGCTTTTGGAGTTTCAACGGGCGTTTGAACATTATCTTTAACGATTATAGTTTCGTTTCTCAATTTCTGAGCAGCCAGTTTTTGCCTGTCGGCTAAGGACATTCCCTGAGATTTATCGGCAGTACTGGTAGGAGTTTTTGGAGATGCCATCTCTTCTCTTTTTCGTTTGTTAACGCGTTCAGCTTGCCTTTTATTTCTTTCAGCGGCAGCATTACGCGCAAAAGGATTGAGTGGTAAATCTCTCTTCTTCCTACCGACGATAAGGCATTCCCCTAGTATTAGCCCTAAGACGACCTCTTAAAACAATTGGCTTTAATCAAGCATTATGACCATATAATTGGCGTTTGGTCAGTTCTAAGATACTGATCAATAGCACTTTCATCTAGGGCAGTATTTCTACCAGATTTTTGCTCTAGCCAACCTAGTCGAGCAATCATTGTACCATTGTCGATACAATACATTCGTGGAGGTGCGAAAGATTCCGAGTCTCTTTCCTCAGCCATTATTTCGCACATATCCCTAAGACGATTATTGCAAGCTACGCCACCGCCAAGTAATAATTCTGTTTTTCCAGTATGAGATAGTGCCCTTTCAGCCACTTCTACGCACGCTGCGAAGACATGTTCTTGAAGCGACCAACAAACCGCTCCAAGTGACTTTCCATTGTCAATCAATCTTTGTGCAGCAGTCAAAACTCCTGAAAAAGCTAAATCCATTCCTCTGACAGCGTAAGGCAATTCTAGACCGTCCATTGATGCATCTGGATTCTCAGCAAGCCATTCTGCAGCTTTCTTTTCAATTACTGGGCCGCCGGGAAATGGGATGCCCTGTGCTCTAGCAAATTTATCTAGCATGTTTCCTATGCCGATGTCTAGTGTCTCACCCAGAACGCGATATCGTCCTTCCAACCTTGCAATGACTTGAGTATTTCCGCCTGATACATACAGCAAAACAGGATCATCACACCCACATTGCTGCCTTCCTATTTCGATGTGCGCCACACAGTGGTTAACACCTATCAAAGGAGCATTTAGTTTAGTGGAAAGTCCTCTTGCGATAGCGGCTCCAATACGTAAACACGGCCCGAGACCGGGCCCTTGAGAATAGGCAACATTAGTGATGTCCTTCGGTTTAAGTTCATTCTTCTCAAATAATCTATCCAGGAGTATAGGTGCAACATCTTTGTGGTGATCAGCAGCTTGTCTAGGGTGGATACCGCCTTGGTCTGGACTTACAGTATCTGATACCGATGGAAACGGGATACCATTGCTATCTACCAGTCCAAATGAAAGCGTGTGAGCAGTTGACTCAATGCCAAGAGTCCATCCTATGTCCGCCATGAACTGCGTAAAAAGCCATTATTCTTAACCCCCTTCGTATAGCAGTACTCATGCGGATAGTTCTAGTTGATGTTGGGGCTATCGCACACCTCTCTGGCGATGGGTCCATTTCGGGCAAAGCTTCAATTGATGAAAACTCATTAATTACTACTCAAAAAGGAATTGTTATTGATTCTAATAAAATAGTAGAAATTAGGAATTCAGAAGAATTGATAGATGAATATGGATTGCCCGAATTTGACATTTCCAATACATTTAGTCTGAACTCTGAAAAGGCGAATGTAATCTCCCTAGGTGGTAGATCTATCATACCTGGGTTAGTTGATTCTCATTCACATCTTATATGGGCAGGAGATAGGTCAAGAGAGATAAGATGGAAACTAATGGGCAAATCATACACTGAGATTGCTTCCATGGGCGGCGGAATCAATTCTACTGTTTCCGATACTCGTAAATCCTCCAGTGAAAATTTGTTGAAGTTATCAATAGACAGACTGAAAGAGGCCTTTAGAAGTGGAACAACTCATATAGAAACTAAATCAGGTTATGGTCTGAACACTGAAACTGAATTGAGGATATTAGAAGTTTCAAAGCAACTATCCGATCTCGAAAATATGCCTTCAATAGACCATACATGGTTGGGTGCGCACGCGATACCAAAAGGAATGAAGCACAAAGAATACTTTGAATCAGTTCTTTCAGAACAATTGCCCGCGATTGTTGAACAGGGAATTGCAAGGTCTGCAGATGTTTTTTGCGAGCCAGGGTGGTTCACATTAGAAGAAACGGAAGATATCATGAAAGAATCGAGGGCTGAAGGATTGGACTTGAGGCTACATATTGACGAATTTGTCGACGGAGGTGGTGGTGGTTTAGCTGCTGAACTAAAAGTTGATTCAGCAGATCACGCTCACTACACAAGCAGTTCTAACAGAAGCAAGATGAAGAGCGCAGGAGTTAATACAGGTTTTCTACCTGGTACTCCTTATTCAATGGGCTCATCATGGCCAAATTTCAACGATATGATTGATAATGACATCACTTGGTCGATAGCATCAGATTTTAATCCTAACAATCAAATTCTAAGCCTGCCATTTCTAGCCTCCCTTTTAGTGAATCGTTGCAGGGTCGATCCATTAGCTACACTAATTAGTGCAACACGAAATCCGGCTGAAACTACACCACATCCTAGTGGCTTAATTCATGGCAGATTAGAAAAAGGAGCAATAGCCAACTTGAATATTGTTAATTCGCCAAACTGGGAATCTTGGTGCTCAAAACCATCTCACACACCCTTCCATTCTACTATCTTAGAGGGTAACATAATCAAGCATGAATTATAAATAAATGCTTTACAAAAAAGAATTAAATTTTTAACTAAACAATAATGGAATGAGTGAAAATCATGAATGTTTTGGAAACAATAGTTTGTTCAGCTAATCCTGGAGTGGAGACTCGTTTAGAAAGAATGATTTCCGCAAGGGTCGAATTCAGAAATCGGCAGGAAGGATGCATAAAATCATGGTTTGGCAAATCAACTACAGATGAAAGCTTATTTATATTTCAGTCCGTTTATGTTGATTTGGAATCCTTGAAAGAAATCACTAAGCGATCTTCGGAATCTTTAGATTCCACAGATGGGGGTTTAGAATCGTGTTTGATTGGTCCTCCTCTAGTAGGACTGTTTGACATTTCGAGTGAAGATATGCTTGTTTCATAAATATCGGAAAAAACACCTGTACCATATGTCGTATAACATGGATTATACGACAATGAGGCAGAATTATAAAAATTGACCGAGTATTTGGCAAATAAAATTAAGGCGCAGTGATGCTTTTAACTCCAAAGTGAATCATTTTCATGGTTAAAAATCACAAAAACCGACCTCTTAGCCCCCCCTATAACGCCCAAAATGTACTTTTTTTAGAGAATAGAGTGATATTTACGGAAGAGTTCAAATTAAATCACTATCTCAGACATATGATACTGATGTCAGAAATATCCGGATATTGTCTAAAATGTAAAAACTACGTGCCAATTAAAGATGGAAAGTTAGTAAAGATGAAAAACGGTAGAGTTAGGATGGGTGGTCTTTGTTCGCAATCAGGATGCACTGGTAAAATCTCTAAGATTGTGAGTTAATTGGATTACCGATGTGGTTTAATACACCCTCGATTTAGGACAGACTCCTAGGGCTCGTGGTCTAGGGGTTATGACGTCGCCTTGACATGGCGAAGATCGAGAGTTCAATTCTCTCCGAGCCCACCAATGATTTAAGATTAATAAAAATTGTAACTACATATATTGCAAATGTCTTTTGAAAAGTAATTAAAAAGAAATCATAACTCTTCTATTTTCATTTGCGAATCAATTTCAACGTTAACTGGGAATCCCTCAACATCTCCATCAAAAGAAAAGTCTGTAGAACCGCCTTCCCAAGTTACTACGTCTTCACTTTGCTCAAATTCCTCTTCAACGATTTTCTGGTTAGGTCCCATTGAATAAGCCAGTGGGTCAATTATTATCTCTTCCTGCTGCTTGTCTTCTGGTTTTGGTGCATCACGATCTACTAGGTGTGCGGTAGAATGGAAAGCACCAC
>PBWC01000001.1 GCA_002729095.1 Methanobacteriota archaeon | reverse complement strand
GATCTGTAACTTTCAAATTTTGGAATGAGACTCACTTCGCATTCGATGGCGGAGTTGATAATTGTCACCCAAATAATTGTGAGATGGATGACCTCTATATTACAGACGGAACATCAAGTGGTACCGTAGTTATCATGAATGGTCACCTTTATGCTCATGAAACACAGAATAAACACTCAATAATTGGTTCTGTAGTCTACCATTCTTCGTCTAGATCACACGGCACCGAGTGGTGTTATACTGATCTCACAGGAGTTCGAGCCAATCCAATAAACGGCTCATCTGCTCCTGCTGAGGTCTGCTTTGGTGTAGCAAGTGGTGCATATCAGGCACATCACGGCTATGTTGCCTCATTCAATATTGACGATACTTTGGTTATTCTTATGCGGCCTGCCAATGCAAATTATGGAAATTATGGTGCAGGAATGCAGTATTACTCATATGCCCCCAACAATATCACTATCTCGACATCACCTCCAGTCATATGGTCGACAGACCCAGCACTACCATCCGGAATCGGCATCTCAAACGGTGTCATTAGCGGCACACCGACAGTAGCGACCAGCAACACAACTTACACGGTTACTGCCACTATCAATAACATCACCTTGCAAACCGATATTTGGCTATCATCCTCTACCTTTGGTGAAATCACCTCAACAGTTGACGGTGCTGAATTGCAACTTGGTGAAGCAATGACACCAATTTCACTCAACTATAATTCGCAAGCACCACCAGGTTCTACGATCTATGGAAACGGTTCAATTTGGACTACTAGAAGTACAACAGCAGGTGTTGGCTTTCCTTCCGGTCTAGACCCAGGCATCAATTTCCATACTGTTGTTGGTGATGTCATTTACTTTGATGGTCAATGTTCTAATGCGGCATGGTCTCCTTGCAATGGCAGAGAGTTATGGGCTTATGATACCTCTAACCAAACAGGTTGGTTGGTTAAAGAAATAGGGCCATCGTCTTATTCAGGAAATCCAGGAAAATATTGGGAGCAAGCTATACTGATGGGAGATACGCTCTATTTCCCTGCAGTAAGTACAGGTTCTTGGCAACAGAACAAATACGAATTACACGCTTTTGATATCTCAAATCAAACACTTTGGCAAATAACCAATTCTTCATCCTCTAATCCTATTTGGGAACAATACCAATCACACCGAGAGGTCTTACCAAAAGTGATTGGTGACACAATATTCTTCGCATATGACGATGGTACGACAGGAAAAGAACTCTGGGCCCACAACACCTTAAACGGAACAACATGGCAAGTTATAGACTTAAGAACTGGACAAAATTACAATGATAGTAATCCAGGACAAAGATTAACCAAAGTTGTTGATGGAGTACTTTACTTCAGCGCAAATAATGGAAGTCATGATTATTTGTGGGCACATAACCCTTCCAACGGTACGACTTGGGTAGTTTCAAGCGATGTTATCATGCAATGTGCGCCTGCAAGCTCTGTTCGCTGTGAGAGTGTCGTTGCCAACGGAGTAATCTATTTCCAAGGCAATGAAGTGTATACCTCTAGTAATTCCAATACGAATGGTAAGGAACTTTGGGCTTATAGTACATTGAACGGTTCTGCTTGGTTAGCTGCTGATATTAATGACGTAGGATCAAATAATCAACACAGTAACCCGGGTAAAAATTTCATGATTGCCATTGGTGATGAAATCTACTTTGATGCAGAGGGTTGGTGGGATATTGGAGATGGCTTTTTGCGAAATGTCGGCCATGAAGTTTGGGCTTATAGTGCCTCAAACGGTTCATATTGGTTAGCGTACAATTCACGTGTTGAATCGTCCGTAACCGTTCTAGGTAGCAATCCAGGATATAGGTTGAGTTATGCAATTGGTGACAAATTATACTTTAGCGCAGACCACCCATCTGGCGTATCTGGAGGACCTGGATTATATGTTTATGATACCTCTACACATGAGGGATGGCGAGTTGATGGAATTCAAACCATAAATGGACATTTCAACACTCAAAGCATAGTTATGGGTGACAATATAATCCTAGATGCGATGCCCGCCCATGGCTATGGTTGCCATTCACAGAACGAATTAATGGTTCACTCTCAATCAAATAATACAACATGGGATTTACACAATTGTGCAGGAAACATCCTCGGAATATTAACTGGTGACCACATTATGGTAAACATCGGCGACAAACTCTACTTCAATGACAATGATGATTTGATGGGCTATTATCCTCAGGAACTGACAATGAATACACCGCCACCAACAACTTGGGAAACTGAACCTCCACTACCTGCGGGCATGAGTATCTCAGGCGGTACGATTAGCGGTACACCTTCGGTCTATGCAAGCAACCAAACCTATACGATTTACGCGAATCAGAGCGGTCAAACAACAACTCATGACTTATACTTCAGTGTTGACAATGCTTACCCACACACTGTAGTGGAAGACCAACCGATTGATGCAATCGGCTTCCATCCTGCATTCTGGGATGGTACAACCACATGGAGCATTTCACCAAGTTTGCCAAACACTCTATTGCAAGATAGTGCAACTGGTGAGATTACCGGTACAGTTGACAGTCCAATGAGCGATACATTTACCGTTACTGCAACCCATAGTAGTGGAGCAACTGAAACATTTACTTTCAGTCTTGAGAGTCTACTCGATACTGATGGAGATGGCCTGCCAAACGACCTACCATCCACTTACAACCCAGCCAATCCACCTACTTCTGGCTTGATTGCTGATGATGATGATGACGGCGATGGCCTACTTGACAGCGTGGAGACTGATACTGGCATCTACATCAATGGACAAGATACTGGAACTGACCCACTTGACCCTGACACTGATGATGATGGAATTTGTGATGGTCCAAATGCAGTACCACCAGTTTGTATTGCTGGTCCTGACCCATCACCAAATGGTAACACACCACCGCCAACCTTGGTTGGAGTTAACAACACCGATATCGGCACGGTATCACCTTACTTGGTAGTGCCTGGCGGAACTTTCGAGATTTCTCCAGACTTGCCACTCAGTTTGTCAATCGATGCAAACACTGGTGAAATAACTGGAACCCCAACTCAAACCTTGACTAACACGACATTCACTGTTTGGTGTAACCATACTGATGGAACCTCGGTATCTTGGGATTTCACAATTGAGATTCTTGAGGACAGTGACGGCGATGGTATGCCAAATGAGCTGCCAGATGATTACGACCCAACTAACCCAGACTCACCTGGCTTGATTGAGGATTTGGATGATGATAACGATGGCAATTTAGATGTTGATGAGGAGATAGATGGTACCGATCCAACCAATCCAGATACTGATGGCGATGGTATGTGTGACGGTCCAGTTGCCGTTGCCCCAGACTGTGTAGCAGGTCCAGATGCTTTCCCACTTGACCCGTCAGCAGATACTGATACTGACGGCGATGGTGACCCAGATACTTTGAATCCACCATCCACCAGCGTACCTCCACTTGTTGAGGACTTGGATGATGATGGTGACGGTATTGAGGACGTCAATGAAACCAATACTGGAATCTACAATGGTGATACTGATACAGGTACCGACCCGCTTGACCCAGATACCGATAATGATGGTATTTGTGATGGTCCAGTTGATGTCCTACCAATCTGTGTAGCTGGTCCTGACGAAGACTTTGGCGTTGCAGTTGATGGAGCAGTCTATTTGGTCAATAATACTCAAATGGTTATGTTAAATCCAAAATACACTATTGAAAACGGTGTCTATGAAATCTCTCCTGACTTGCCTGAAGGAGTCACTATAAATCCACAGACTGGTGTTATTTCTGGTACTCCAACAGAAGTAATTGATATTACTACATACACTGTTTATGGAAATAACAGCCAAGGTGGCGTATTCTTTACCTTTGAACTTCAAGTTCTTGAGGATTCAGACTTAGATGGAATGCCAAATGAACTACCAAATGATTATCCAACCAATGATGATAACTACAACTTAATTGAAGATCTCGATGATGATAATGACGGAGCATCTGATGTAGCTGAGACTGATACTGGAATCTATGTTGATAACAATGATATGGGAACAGACCCACTTGACCCTGATACTGATGATGATGGTATTTGTGATGGTCCAAATTCAGTATTGCCAATTTGTATTGCTGGTCCTGACTCCAATCCATTTGGTACAGGTCCACTTGGCCCAACCGTACTTGTCAACAATACTGAGATGATTCCACTACCTCCTGCTAATGCAGTTCCTGGCGCTATTTGGGCGGTATCTCCTGATTTACCTGCTGGTTTGACACTCAATGTGACAACCGGAGTAATTAGTGGTACGCCAACAGAAACAATGGAGAATACTACTTTCACATTGTGGGCGAACACTTCTGAGCCAAGAAGTGTTGAATCTACATTCTGGCTTGAAGTCTTGGAAGATACTGATGGCGATGGTCTACCTGACCAGTTACCTGATGATTACCCAGATACTGGCCTACCACCATTTGACTTAATCGAGGATTTAGATGATGATGCTGATGGTATGCCGGATGTTGATGAAGCAACCAATGGTACCGATTCACTCAATCCAGATACCGATGGTGATGGTTTCTGTGACGGACCNAGTGCAGTTGAAGGTGTATGTTATGCAGGTCCAGATTCACATCCACTCGACCCAGATTTGCCGGTTAACACCGATGGAGACGCTTTCCCAGATGANGACCCTGATGGTGATGGCGGCTTGATTGCTGATGATGACGATGACAATGATGGCTACTTAGACACTGAAGAGATTGATTGTTTGTCTAACAAAACCGACGTAAATGATGTTCCGAGTGACATGGATGGTGACGGAATTTGTGATGCGCTTGATGACGACAAAGACGGTGATGGAATCGATAATATCTTTGAAACTGAGACTGGAATCTACAATACAACTTCAGATACAGGTACAGATCCTGCGAACCCCGACACTGACGGAGACGGTGTTTGTGATGGGCCTGCAACTCCTGATGTAGCAATTTGTGTCGCAGGACCAGACGCGTTCCCTAACGACCCTGCAGCATCGCTTGATACTGACGGGGATGGAATGCCTGACGAACTTGATGGAGAGTCAACAACAGGTCTAATCGAAGACTTAGATGATGATAATGATACCATTGTTGACTTAACTGAGGAAATGTGTGGTACAGACCCGAAGGTTGTCAACATCCTTCCAGATATTGATGGTGATGGAATTTGTGATGCATTAGATGATATTATTGACCTTGATTTCAATATGACTTATGCGTCTCAATATGTCGACATATTTGTCAACAAGACAATGGTTGATTTCCTTCCTAACGTAACTGGAATAGGCGAAGTAGAATTTTGGGAACTTGATGGCGAATTGCCAGAAGGTCTTACCTTTGGATTGAGTCCTGCAAGAGATGCAATGCTAGATGGTGGAATTAGAGGTACGCCTACAAATCACACTGAAGAACCTGTAAATGTCACAGTTTGGGCTAATAACAGCAATTATAAACATTCATTTGTTCTATCAATTACCGTATTCAATGATACCGATAATGATTCATTACCAGATAGTCTGCCTGCTAATTACACAGGTAATCTAACAGAGGACTTTGATGATGATAATGATGGATATTATGACCAAGATGAAATTGCTTGTGGTTCTGACCCGTTAGATGTTGATTCTAATCCAGAGAATACCGATGGTGACATTTGCGATCAGCTGCAAGGAGATGGCGATAATAATGAAGAAGATGGAATTGCATGGTGGTGTTTCCCACTATGTCTGCTACTATTACTGCTACTATTGATACCAGTATTCCTACTGAGGGATAAGGTAATTGCCTTAGTTGATGATGCTGAACCTGAAAACACTACCTCAAAGCCGAAATTTGCTGAAGGTGGCGGTACTAAAGACAGTCCATTCATCTTAAAACCGCTCAAGACAGTTAAGCCTGGTTCTATTGTAGTCAGTAAAGAATTGATTACAATTACAGACATTACTCCTGGTTTGAAAGTCAAGTCTCAAGACTACTTCGACCGTGAGAATGAGCGTAGATTCATGATGCAAGATGACTCTGGAAGTGAGGAAGGAACTCGAATGATTGTCGCTGATGATGATGGTGTAATGAAATTCCGATTATTGTTTGATGACAGTCTCAACCCATCACTTGCTGGTGGAGAATTCCAAGGTGCTGTTAAGGTTGGACGAAGATCTGTATACTTCATGTGGGATATCAAGGTCAAACCTGACCCAGATTATGTCAAGGAGCAGAAGAAACTTGAGGCAGAGCGCAAGAAGGCTGAGAAAGAAGCCGAAAAGCAAGCTGCTAAAGAAGCCAAGGAAGCCGAAAAGAAGGCCCAGGAAGAAGCAGACGCAGCAGCCGCTGCCGAGGCTGAAGAAAAGGCTCAAAAGAAAGCGGAAAAGGAAGCTGAGGCTAAGAAGGAAGCCGCTGCTGAAAAGAAGGCTAAGGCTGCAGAAGCAAAGGCCAAGAAGGAAGCCGATAAGAAAGCCAAGGAAGAGGCAGATGCAGCAGCAGCCGCTGAAGCAGAAGCAAAAGCCAAGAAAGAAGCCGAAGAAGCAGAAAAGAAGGCTAAGGCTGCTGAAGCAAAGGCCAAGAAAGCAGCAGCAAAGAAGAAACCAGCAACCACTAAAGAAGCCAAGAAGGAAGAGGAAATCAAGCGTGTCAAATCTCGTGCGAAGAGCATTGACTTCAAGGTGCTCGGTGTTGCTTCATCAACCAAGTTGAAGAGTGAAGTCAAGAAGGGTGCTAAGACAGTAGAAGTTGGAGATGCAAAGGAATTTGCTGATAGCGGTAGTGCAGCAATTACTGATGACAAAGGCTCGACGGTAATCAGTTGGACTGGTAAAGATGGTAACACACTGACAGGCGTTTCTGGTGTGACTAGAGTCTTCGGTAAAGCATCGGTTGTTATGGTTAAAGATGACCTTCA
>PBWC01000014.1 GCA_002729095.1 Methanobacteriota archaeon | reverse complement strand
CCTGTTGAAGTGATACTTACAGTCTCATTACTATGTCCATGAATATCTGTCATGGTGACAGCACCTGATCCAGTGGTAATAGTTAGATTTGCACTGTCTGCCATATCAACTGCCGCAGTTGAGAAGGTCAACGCGTCATCTGAAGTCTTGAATGTTGTAGCGGCTGTTAAATTTATATTCTCGCCGGTTGCAGCCTCATAAGTAGTAGCACCGTTGGTGAAGTAGCTGCCTCCTCCTAAATTAAGAGTTGCAGTAGCGCTGTTACCTATATCAACTGTTCCAGTATTTCCTGCCGTAGTTGTTCCGTTACCAATACCTGCAAGTGTTATAGAACCGTCACCAGTACTCTGGTTGATATCAATAACTCCAACAGCATCATTGGCACCGATCACACCCTGAACAGCAATTGCTCCACCGTCACCATCGAGAGTCAAATTGAATGGGCCGCTGCCATTAACATTGTTGATGCTTGAAGTGAAGGTTATATCTCCCTCATCTGTATCACTTGAGTTTGCAGTTACATCAATATCAACGTTGGCTGTCAATATCGCGGGTCCTGTAATCGTTACATCGTTATTGGAAACATTAACTGTAGTGATATTACCGCCTAAATTAATTGCAGTGGCTGCCTTTAGAGATACCGATTCTATCTGGGTAGCTATATTGCCACCAATTGTGATTGTTCCGCCACTAGTACCGTTTGTAGCTCCGGCCTGAAGAGTAATAGTCTCATTACTGGTATCATCTACACCAAGGATATCTCCAGCAATATTGATTGTGTCATCTGCTGTTGTGGCAGTGATCGCAAACGCTCCCGTAGTCTTAAGCTGACTTGCATTAGCTGGATCTAGGGTGATATTTCCGTCAGTGAAGATTTTGGCGTTTGCTGCAGTAATTACATGACCACCTGATGTGATAGTAGTCGCTCCACCGCCAAACTTATAACCGGCGGCTGATAGTGTAACTGATTGGCTAGCGCTATTACCAATAGCAACTGCTCCGTTTGTACCCGCATTACCAACGGCTGTACCAGTTCCAATCTGTGGAATGCTGAGAGCTGCAGCACCGCCAGAAGCGTTAATACTTAAGGCATCCAATGGAGCGGAAACTCCGATAGTGCCACTGAGTGTCATTGCTCCACTACCACTGTTAATAGTTAGGTTATCTGTTCCACCAGCTCCAACAATTGTACTTGAGAAGGCTAATGTTCCATCCTCATTAGTTCCAGAACCTGTGGTTACATCGGTGTCAACGGTAACGTCTCCACTAATGACAGTAGCTCCAGTAATTGAGAATGTTCCAGTGTCGCTACCAGAACCTCCTCCTTGATCCGCACTGGTGATTTGATCACCAGTCAAGGTTACTGTCGTTGCTGTATAAGCAATATCTCCGATCTCAGCTGCATTACCCACAGCTCCAACAGACAGTGTTGAAGCACCTACATTTATAGTCACATCCTCAGCGCTAGTTCCTCTGATAGCTCCAATACTTGTAGCTCCACCAGCTGTTGTGATGTTTAAATTAGCTCCGTCAGCCAACTCAACAGTACCTGTACCGAAAGTAAGCGCATCTGCAGAAGTCTGGAAGGTGGCAGCGGCTGTTACATCAAAGTTTCCATTACCGTCTGTTGCAGCAGATTTAGTTGTATATGTCGCAGCAGTATCTGTTCTATATAGAGCTCCAGTGAACTCGATTTCTGTCGTGGAAGTATTACCAATCTTGGTGACTCCAGTACCAACTCCACCAGCATCCGCATCTCCAATATCATTAATAGTAATCTTTCCAGAAGATGTCTCAGAGTCCTGGGCATTAATTGTTAAAGCAGTAAGTGCTGTTGTGGCTCCAATATCTCCTGTAACTGTAATAGCTCCCGCACCTGATGAAAGAGTAAGTGTCTTGGCTCCGTCAACTGTCGAACCTAGACTGATATCTCCATCTCCAGCGCTGGTGTCAATGGTCGCATTTTGAGTAAGGGCAACAGTACCAGTAATACTGACATCACCGTCATTATTATCGGTTGTGATATTTCCAGCTAAGGTCGCATTTCCTGTAATGGTTACATTATTAATCTCATTGCCATTACCAATACCACCAGTTCCTACTGTTATGCCTCCGGTACTGGTTAGAGCTACAGTCTCACTAGAAGTACCGCGAATTCCAGCAACTGTGATCGCTCCACTACCTGAAGAAATCGATAGGTTGGTTCCATTGGCAACATCAATATTTCCACCCACGAATTGAATTGCGCTATCTGTAGGTCCGAACTCTGTAGTTCCGTCTGATCCCTTGTTAACAACTATGGCTGTTCCATCTGTGCTGTAAGTTGCTGCACCAGTATCGTAGAAATCTCCATTTAGAGTCATTCCTGTTGTCGCAGTATTACCAATAGTTGCAGCACCGGATCCAAGAGCTGGAGTCCCATCTCCTATTCCATTTAAGGTGATTGTTCCTGTATCTGTTCCATTGGTGTTAATGGAAAGAGCTCCAACGGCAACAGTATCACCAACAACTCCACCAATGCTAACTGTTCCCGCTTTGGTTGTGATCGTTAAACCTCTGGTCTGACCACTCTTACTATTCAATGTTGAAGTTAAAGAAACGTTTCCTCCATCTCCACTACTTGCTGAAGAAGTATCAATAGTGATATTGCCAGTAGCCAGTTCCACAGGACCGGTCAATGTCACATCACCGTCAGCATCTGTTGTGATATCTCCATTCAATGTGATTACGCTTCCCTCAACACCAACTACTCCAACCTCATCTGCATTACCAATTTCCTGAAGACCAACGGCTCCTGTTGAAGTGATACTTACAGTCTCATTACTATNTCCATGAATATCTGTCATGGTGACAGCACCTGATCCAGTGGTAATAGTTAGATTTGCACTGTCTGCCATATCAACTGCCGCAGTTGAGAAGGTCAACGCGTCATCTGAAGTCTTGAATGTTGTAGCGGCTGTTAAATTTATATTCTCGCCGGTTGCAGCCTCATAAGTAGTAGCACCGTTGGTGAAGTAGCTGCCTCCTCCTAAATTAAGAGTTGCAGTAGCGCTGTTACCTATATCAACTGTTCCAGTATTTCCTGCCGTAGTTGTTCCGTTACCAATACCTGCAAGTGTTATAGAACCGTCACCAGTACTCTGGTTGATATCAATAACTCCAACAGCATCATTGGCACCGATCACACCCTGAACAGCAATTGCTCCACCGTCACCATCGAGAGTCAAATTGAATGGGCCGCTGCCATTAACATTGTTGATGCTTGAAGTGAAGGTTATATCTCCCTCATCTGTATCACTTGAGTTTGCAGTTACATCAATATCAACGTTGGCTGTCAATATCGCGGGTCCTGTAATCGTTACATCGTTATTGGAAACATTAACTGTAGTGATATTACCGCCTAAATTAATTGCAGTGGCTGCCTTTAGAGATACCGATTCTATCTGGGTAGCTATATTGCCACCAATTGTGATTGTTCCGCCACTAGTACCGTTTGTAGCTCCGGCCTGAAGAGTAATAGTCTCATTACTGGTATCATCTACACCAAGGATATCTCCAGCAATATTGATTGTGTCATCTGCTGTTGTGGCAGTGATCGCAAACGCTCCCGTAGTCTTAAGCTGACTTGCATTAGCTGGATCTAGGGTGATATTTCCGTCAGTGAAGATTTTGGCGTTTGCTGCAGTAATTACATGACCACCTGATGTGATAGTAGTCGCTCCACCGCCAAACTTATAACCGGCGGCTGATAGTGTAACTGATTGGCTAGCGCTATTACCAATAGCAACTGCTCCGTTTGTACCCGCATTACCAACGGCTGTACCAGTTCCAATCTGTGGAATGCTGAGAGCTGCAGCACCGCCAGAAGCGTTAATACTTAAGGCATCCAATGGAGCGGAAACTCCGATAGTGCCACTGAGTGTCATTGCTCCACTACCACTGTTAATAGTTAGGTTATCTGTTCCACCAGCTCCAACAATTGTACTTGAGAAGGCTAATGTTCCATCCTCATTAGTTCCAGAACCTGTGGTTACATCGGTGTCAACGGTAACGTCTCCACTAATGACAGTAGCTCCAGTAATTGAGAATGTTCCAGTGTCGCTACCAGAACCTCCTCCTTGATCCGCACTGGTGATTTGATCACCAGTCAAGGTTACTGTCGTTGCTGTATAAGCAATATCTCCGATCTCAGCTGCATTACCCACAGCTCCAACAGACAGTGTTGAAGCACCTACATTTATAGTCACATCCTCAGCGCTAGTTCCTCTGATAGCTCCAATACTTGTAGCTCCACCAGCTGTTGTGATGTTTAAATTAGCTCCGTCAGCCAACTCAACAGTACCTGTACCGAAAGTAAGCGCATCTGCAGAAGTCTGGAAGGTGGCAGCGGCTGTTACATCAAAGTTTCCATTACCGTCTGTTGCAGCAGATTTAGTTGTATATGTCGCAGCAGTATCTGTTCTATATAGAGCTCCAGTGAACTCGATTTCTGTCGTGGAAGTATTACCAATCTTGGTGACTCCAGTACCAACTCCACCAGCATCCGCATCTCCAATATCATTAATAGTAATCTTTCCAGAAGATGTCTCAGAGTCCTGGGCATTAATTGTTAAAGCAGTAAGTGCTGTTGTGGCTCCAATATCTCCTGTAACTGTAATAGCTCCCGCACCTGATGAAAGAGTAAGTGTCTTGGCTCCGTCAACTGTCGAACCTAGACTGATATCTCCATCTCCAGCGCTGGTGTCAATGGTCGCATTTTGAGTAAGGGCAACAGTACCAGTAATACTGACATCACCGTCATTATTATCGGTTGTGATATTTCCAGCTAAGGTCGCATTTCCTGTAATGGTTACATTATTAATCTCATTGCCATTACCAATACCACCAGTTCCTACTGTTATGCCTCCGGTACTGGTTAGAGCTACAGTCTCACTAGAAGTACCGCGAATTCCAGCAACTGTGATCGCTCCACTACCTGAAGAAATCGATAGGTTGGTTCCATTGGCAACATCAATATTTCCACCCACGAATTGAATTGCGCTATCTGTAGGTCCGAACTCTGTAGTTCCGTCTGATCCCTTGTTAACAACTATGGCTGTTCCATCTGTGCTGTAAGTTGCTGCACCAGTATCGTAGAAATCTCCATTTAGAGTCATTCCTGTTGTCGCAGTATTACCAATAGTTGCAGCACCGGATCCAAGAGCTGGAGTCCCATCTCCTATTCCATTTAAGGTGATTGTTCCTGTATCTGTTCCATTGGTGTTAATGGAAAGAGCTCCAACGGCAACAGTATCACCAACAACTCCACCAATGCTAACTGTTCCCGCTTTGGTTGTGATCGTTAAACCTCTGGTCTGACCACTCTTACTATTCAATGTTGAAGTTAAAGAAACGTTTCCTCCATCTCCACTACTTGCTGAAGAAGTATCAATAGTGATATTGCCAGTAGCCAGTTCCACAGGACCGGTCAATGTCACATCACCGTCAGCATCTGTTGTGATATCTCCATTCAATGTGATTACGCTTCCCTCAACACCAACTACTCCAACCTCATCTGCATTACCAATTTCCTGAAGACCAACGGCTCCTGTTGAAGTGATACTTACAGTCTCATTACTATCTCCATGAATATCTGTCATGGTGACAGCACCTGATCCAGTGGTAATAGTTAGATTTGCACTGTCTGCCATATCAACTGCCGCAGTTGAGAAGGTCAACGCGTCATCTGAAGTCTTGAATGTTGTAGCGGCTGTTAAATTTATATTCTCGCCGGTTGCAGCCTCATAAGTAGTAGCACCGTTGGTGAAGTAGCTGCCTCCTCCTAAATTAAGAGTTGCAGTAGCGCTGTTACCTATATCAACTGTTCCAGTATTTCCTGCCGTAGTTGTTCCGTTACCAATACCTGCAAGTGTTATAGAACCGTCACCAGTACTCTGGTTGATATCAATAACTCCAACAGCATCATTGGCACCGATCACACCCTGAACAGCAATTGCTCCACCGTCACCATCGAGAGTCAAATTGAATGGGCCGCTGCCATTAACATTGTTGATGCTTGAAGTGAAGGTTATATCTCCCTCATCTGTATCACTTGAGTTTGCAGTTACATCAATATCAACGTTGGCTGTCAATATCGCGGGTCCTGTAATCGTTACATCGTTATTGGAAACATTAACTGTAGTGATATTACCGCCTAAATTAATTGCAGTGGCTGCCTTTAGAGATACCGATTCTATCTGGGTAGCTATATTGCCACCAATTGTGATTGTTCCGCCACTAGTACCGTTTGTAGCTCCGGCCTGAAGAGTAATAGTCTCATTACTGGTATCATCTACACCAAGGATATCTCCAGCAATATTGATTGTGTCATCTGCTGTTGTGGCAGTGATCGCAAACGCTCCCGTAGTCTTAAGCTGACTTGCATTAGCTGGATCTAGGGTGATATTTCCGTCAGTGAAGATTTTGGCGTTTGCTGCAGTAATTACATGACCACCTGATGTGATAGTAGTCGCTCCACCGCCAAACTTATAACCGGCGGCTGATAGTGTAACTGATTGGCTAGCGCTATTACCAATAGCAACTGCTCCGTTTGTACCCGCATTACCAACGGCTGTACCAGTTCCAATCTGTGGAATGCTGAGAGCTGCAGCACCGCCAGAAGCGTTAATACTTAAGGCATCCAATGGAGCGGAAACTCCGATAGTGCCACTGAGTGTCATTGCTCCACTACCACTGTTAATAGTTAGGTTATCTGTTCCACCAGCTCCAACAATTGTACTTGAGAAGGCTAATGTTCCATCCTCATTAGTTCCAGAACCTGTGGTTACATCGGTGTCAACGGTAACGTCTCCACTAATGACAGTAGCTCCAGTAATTGAGAATGTTCCAGTGTCGCTACCAGAACCTCCTCCTTGATCCGCACTGGTGATTTGATCACCAGTCAAGGTTACTGTCGTTGCTGTATAAGCAATATCTCCGATCTCAGCTGCATTACCCACAGCTCCAACAGACAGTGTTGAAGCACCTACATTTATAGTCACATCCTCAGCGCTAGTTCCTCTGATAGCTCCAATACTTGTAGCTCCACCAGCTGTTGTGATGTTTAAATTAGCTCCGTCAGCCAACTCAACAGTACCTGTACCGAAAGTAAGCGCATCTGCAGAAGTCTGGAAGGTGGCAGCGGCTGTTACATCAAAGTTTCCATTACCGTCTGTTGCAGCAGATTTAGTTGTATATGTCGCAGCAGTATCTGTTCTATATAGAGCTCCAGTGAACTCGATTTCTGTCGTGGAAGTATTACCAATCTTGGTGACTCCAGTACCAACTCCACCAGCATCCGCATCTCCAATATCATTAATAGTAATCTTTCCAGAAGATGTCTCAGAGTCCTGGGCATTAATTGTTAAAGCAGTAAGTGCTGTTCCGGCTCCAATATCTCCTGTAACTGTAATAGCTCCCGCACCTGATGAAAGAGTAAGTGTCTTGGCTCCGTCAACTGTCGAACCTAGACTGATATCTCCATCTCCAGCGCTGGTGTCAATGGTCGCATTTTGAGTAAGGGCA